>CAMAWU010000025.1 GCA_945862025.1 Ferrithrix thermotolerans DSM 19514
AGTTGCGGTGCGCACTTTCGCAGCGAATATCAAACAGCAGATGGCGAAGCGTTGCGCGACGACAAGAACTATTGTCATGTTTCGGCATACGACTGGACAGGCGACCCAATGGCGGCCGAACTCAACAAAGAAAAACTCGAATTTGAAACGGCACATCTTGCAACTCGGAGCTACAAGTGAACCATCTGACTAATTTGAAACTCAAAGTTTGGCGTCAAGATGGCCCTGATACGGCCGGCAAATTTGAAACGCACGTCGTTGAAAGTGTCAGCGACGAAGCCTCATTTCTTGAAATGCTCGACCAACTCAATGAGCGACTGATTGGCGAAAATAAAGACGCAATCGTGTTTGACCATGACTGTCGCGAAGGAATCTGCGGAACTTGCTCGTTAATGATCAATGGGCGAGCGCATGGTCCGCAACGAGCGACAACAACTTGTCAGTTACACATGCGAACATTTTCGAGTGGCGACGAAATCGTGATCGAGCCATGGCGAGCCGCTGCGTTTCCGATCATCAAAGACTTGATGGTCGACCGTGCGTCATTTGATCGGATCATCGAATCTGGTGGGTTCATCACCTCGCCAACTGGCGGAGCACCTGATGCAAACTTGACGCCGGTGCCAAAACCCGTTGCCGATGCGGCAATGGATTCTGCCGCGTGCATCGGTTGCGGGGCGTGTGTTGCAGCCTGCCCAAATGGTGCAGCCAATTTATTTACGGGTGCCAAGATTTCGCACCTAAATGTTTTGCCGCAAGGTCAAGCAGAGCGCTACAAGCGAGTAGAAGCAATGGTCAACGCAATGGATGATCAATTCGGCTCGTGCACAAATCACGGCGAATGTTCAGCAGCCTGTCCAAAAGAAATTTCACTTGATGTGATTGCGCTGATGAACTCTGATTTTCGAAAAGCAAAAACCAAGAATCGTAAGCAACTTAGTCGCGGCTAAGTTCTGCGATTTTCAAAAAGGGGATAATTATGTTGGGTGACCTCGCTACTTGGGTGCAAGATGTAATCAATCAGTTCGGATACTTCGGTGTTGCGCTACTAGTAATAATCGAAAATATCTTTCCACCTATCCCGTCCGAGATCGTCTTGCCGTTTGCAGGCTTTGTAGCCCAACAAGGCGCTGGTGTTGCCCAGAGTGATACATCTGTGATCGGCATGATGATTGCTGCAACTGTCGGCTCAGTAGTCGGTGCGCTGATTTTGTATTTTGTTTCAGCGGCTATCGGCCCAGATCGATTGCGCGCATTTGTCGAAAAATTCGGTAAATGGTTCGGCGTAAAGCCTGCAGATCTCGTGCGTGCTGAGGCTTGGTTTGATCGTCGTTCTTTTGTCGCTGTATTAGTTGGGCGTTGCGTGCCTTTGATTCGTTCGATTGTTTCGATACCTGCCGGATTTCGCCGAATGAAACTAACGAATTTTATTCTGCTGACGGCGATCGGTAGTGCCGTTTGGAACATTGCACTTATTGGAGCAGGTGCAGTATTGAAAGATCAATGGGACCGCGTCGGCGATTATGTTGGTGTCTTTCAATGGGTAGTTATCTTGGCGATTGTCGTCTTCGTAGTCAGGTTTGTGATTTCACTAATTAAGCGCCGACGCACTGGCGCAGCAAGTTAAATAAATTTGATGCAAGCATCTGACTTAACGCCAGTTGCTTACACTCTGCGAAACGGTGTTCAAGAATCATTTCATAACGGCGCCGTAGTTTGTCTTGAGCGAGATGGATCTATTGCGTTTAGCGCTGGTTCGCCTCAGGCAATTGTGTTCCCGAGGTCTTCAACAAAGCCATTTCTAGCAACGGCAATGGTGGCCGCAGGCTTAAAGCTGCCGTCAAAACTTCTCGCACTTGTGTGTGCCAGTCACGATGGTCGACCAGAACATTTGCAGGCTGCGCGCGAAATACTGGCAAGCGCTGGATTAGACGAAACTGCTTTGCGCAACACTAAAGATTTGCCACTTGATGACGATGCGGCGCGCGAAGTTGTTCGCGGCGGCGGCGTTGCAACTTCGCTGCAAATGAATTGCTCGGGTAAACATTCTGGAATGTTGGCTACATGTGTTGCTTGCGGTTGGGCACACGACGAAAGCTACTTAGATCAACAACACGAACTTCAACGCTGCATTACTGAGATGATGCCCGAACTGATTGGTGAGAATGTTGCGCACATCGTCACAGATGGTTGCGGTGCACCAGCGCATGCAATGACGTTGGTCGGTCTTGCACGTGGATTTCGCGCTGTCGCAATATCAAAAACTGGTTCGCCGGCGCGAGTGGTTGCCGACGCAATGCGTGAGCATCCACAAATGGTTGGCGGGCCGACGCGCGATGTGACGCTGCTGATGTCAGGCATTGCGGGACTTGTTGCCAAAGATGGTGCTGAGGGTGTTTATGCTGCTGCATTGCCAGACGGTCGAGCGATCGCATTGAAGATTGCCGACGGTGCCAATCGTGCTCGACCACCGTTGATGCGTGCCGCGCTAACTGCACTTGGAATTGATATTTCTGGGGTTGACCTGCGTGCGTTCGAGTCGCCAATTTTTGGACATGGGCGAATTGTTGGCGAAGTGCGTGTGATAGATAATCTTTTGTCACCATGACACTTCATCATCAGACAAAAACTTTTCTTGAACTGCTCGCCTCCCATGGCGAACCACCGCTTGAGCAGATGACGCCAACCGAGGCACGTGCAATGATTCGCAAATATTATGTTGCTTCAGAGCACCCAATTTTTTCGCAATGCAATATTGACGCAGGCGGCGTGCCAGCGCGTTTGTATTCGCCATCTAACGAAAAGAATTTAGGTTTGTGCGTTTTCATCCATGGCGGTGGGTGGGTGTTTAATAATCTTGATGATTACGACGATGTTTGTCGCCGGATTGCAATGCAATCAGGTCATGCTGTCTTAAGTATCGACTATCGATTGGCGCCAGAGTTTGCGTTTCCAGTGCCACTTGAAGATTGTCTTACGGCGACGCGTTGGGCGCACGAAAACGCTGCGTCGTTGGGTTGCGATGCGAAACGAATGGTCGTGTGTGGCGATTCGGCGGGAGGAAACTTGTCGACGCTTGTCGCGCAACATTCTGGTGTTGAGTTCAAAATGCAGTTGTTGATTTATCCAGCAACCGATGCGCGATGCATCACTGAGAGTTATCGGAAAAATGCGCTTGGGTACTTGTTGACTGCTCCGGCGATGACATGGTTTTACGGTCACTATTTGTCTAGTGCGGGCTCGTCTGGTGCCGACTTATCGCGTGGCAGTGTTGACGACCCAAAGGTTTCTCCATTATTGGCAAGTGACGAAGTGTTGGCGAAGATGCCGCCGACATTTATGATCACTGCCGAGTACGACCCGTTGTGTGACGAAGGTGAGCAGTACGCAAAGCGACTCAGCGATTTAGGTGTGCCGACGACTTGTGTTCGATATTTCGGTCAGATCCATGCATTTGTCACCCGTTCGGCGTTTCTTGACGACGGCTATTTGGCGATCGCGCAACTTGCCGACGCAATTCGCCGCGTACTCGGTCGTTGAATAGCTAGTTAATTAATTCGCCGTCGCGTTCGCGCGGGGCAAAAAATTGTCTAATTAATGGCTCAAAATGCTCAAGCGGCTCGCTTTTGTAGTCGGCGTCGAATGCAACTTGGTCGTACTTCGCGCAAAACTCGGCGGTGTAGTCAAAGTATTCGCTATCACGGAACTTGTCGCGGGAATCTTTATCTAATCCAATATGTTGCCAAAAGTAGTAGCCCTGAAAGATTCCGTGATGCTCAACTAGCCAATGATTGGCGGGTGACACCACCGGATGCAAAATTGCCGCAGCAACTGACGCGTGGTTGTATGGCGAAAGGTTGTCGCCAATGTCGTGGATCAGCGCGCACAAAATATATTCATCGTCGCGACCATCGCGTTGGGCAAGTGTCGCAGTTTGTAGGCAGTGCTCTAGACGGTTGACCGGAAAGCCGCCAAAGTCGTGTCGCAAATAGTCAAGTTGCCGGATGATGTGGTCGGCCACGCGCGATTGCGTAACTTGAAGTTGGACCATGATGTTGTCCCAATCTTGCTTTGTTGATTCGCCAAAAGATTTGAACTTGGCCCGAGTATCAGATGTGTCAATTGTCATCAGGCGAGACTATGTCGGTTTTCGCTAGTTGGCTAGTTGGCTAGTTGGGGGTCTAGTTAGTTCGCTGGCTCGCTAGTTTTTATTCGTGGATTTCTCGTGGTCGGTTTGGGCCTAGAAGGTGTCGAGCGTCACACAAAATGGCGTAAATACAGGGTTTTATTGGGTATCACACACTGATTTTTTATACGGAGTAGTTTTTCAATTGCAGGAACCCTCCTGCAGAAACAAGGAGAAATAAAGATATGACACCAGGATTTTGGACAAGCTTTGGAGAACTCGTTCTCTTGGCAATACTTCTCGGCGCAGTCACAACCGTAGTTGATTCGGTTCTTGGCGTAGTCGGAGTAAGCGCAATGATCAAGAAACTCCCAATTATTGGGGCTAACTGGACACTCATCATCAGCATCGTAATGATGGCAGTAATTGACCTAGACGTCGTTGGCGGCTGGGGAATTGCTCTCACAGATGACTGGATGAAGTGGGTCGCAAACGGCGCAATCGTCATGGGCATGGTTCCTGTGAAGGATGCTGTTGTTTCAATGATTGGCAAAGGATTTCGAGCCTAAGAAGCGGTTTTCCGCAACTTAAGAATTCGAATTAATAATTTAGGAGCCGCCGGTTTATTCCGGCGGCTCTTTTATTTTCTACCAATTTGGTAACACTTGTCGTGCTCTCTGCAATTTCGTCTAATGGAGTAGTTTGTAGCCAATGTTTAACAAGTTGATCAAAGCAGACACAATTCGCAAAGCCTGGGCTGTTTACCCGCGTCAGTCCAAGACTCGAATACCAATCATGTTCTTGCTTGGATTGATTGGCACCGCACTTGAGGCACTCGGAATCGGTCTTGTAATCCCGGTAATGACCACGATGAGCAAGGCGACAACCGGCAATAGCGGTTCGGTGCTACAGCCATTGTTTAATTTTTTTGGGATTCGGGCAGTCGGCACAATGGTCGGAGTTGCCGTACTTTGTATCGTGGCGACTTATTTTGTAAAGAATCTGTACAAGTTGTTTTTTAGTTATATCTCAGGACGGGTCGGTAACTCCACTAGTCATGAAGTGACGTCGCAATTATTTAGGTCGTATTTAACTCGCCCGTACACATTTCACTTGCAAAGAAATTCTTCTGACCTGCTGAATTCGATGCAGCAAGAAGCTGGAATGACAATCTCTTTAGTCAGCAGTTTTGTGTCGCTAGTTCAGGAACTTTTGCTAGCGAGTGCTGTGATTTGGTTAATGGTCTATACCGAACCAATTGCTGCGATTTCTACAGTGACAATTTTGGTTATGGGCAGCATGTTGTATCTCAAAGTAACGAAACCGCTAATAAAACGGTTTGGGCAACAGCGACAAAAAATTCAGGCGCCCTTAACAAGATATATGTTGCAGGGCTTCGGCGGTGTAAAAGATATCAAGGTTCTTGGTCGTAGCAATGATTTCTTGAATCAATACGAAAGTCAAAATCTGATTGTCCAAAATGCAGGTTTGCGTTACGGAATTCTAAAGTCAGTTGCTCCAATGTGGACAGAACTCTTAGCGATGTCCGGTTTGACAGTGGTTGTTTGGGTAATGGTTTGGCAAGATCGACCCCCAGACCGAATTATCCCATTGTTGGGATTGTTCGTCATTGCAACATGGAGATTTGTGCCATCTGTAAATAGCGTGGTCAATCTGACTAACTCGATTCGATACTCACAACCGGCAGTTGAATCGGTCTACCGAGAGTTCGAGTACATCAAGTCGCAACAAAACATTGTAAAAAATCAGATTGTGTTTAATGAAAAAGTTGAGATGCGTAACTTGACTTTCAATTACCCAAATACAGTTACGCCGAGTTTGCGCGACGTCAATATCATTGTGCGCAAAGGCGAGACCGTCGGGTTCATTGGGCCGTCTGGTGCGGGCAAAAGCACACTGGTCGATGTGGTGTTAGGTCTACTTCCCCAAACTTCTGGTGAGTTACTAATTGATGGTGTAGAAATGCAGGAGCACAATCTTGAATGGCAGTCAACAATCGGCTATGTTTCACAGGCGATTTATTTAACTGATGACACAGTGCGCCGTAATGTTGCCTTCGGCATTGCCGAAGCGGATGTTGACGAAGTGGCTCTCGAGCGTGCGCTAAAGTCGGCTCAACTTTGGGATTTTGTTGATGGGTTGCCAAATAAAACACACACAATTGTTGGCGAGCGTGGGGTGCGAGTTTCGGGTGGGCAAAGACAACGAATTGGCATCGCCCGAGCGCTGTATCACGAACCTCAAGTACTTGTATTAGACGAAGCGACCAGCAGCCTTGACATTGAAACCGAAACTGAAGTAATGAGTGCAATTCGGGCGTTACAGGGCTTTAAGACGATTTTAATTGTTGCCCATCGACTCTCGACTGTGCAGCATTGTGACCGCCTTTATCGCATCGAAGACGCACGAATTATTTCTGAGGGGTCTTTCGAAAAATTAACTAAATCAAATAGTTAATGCAAAAAAACTTTACTACTAAAGAAGGTGTGAGTACTCGTTCAAAAAGGAAGTTGCTGGCAAAGTCATTTTTTCCGCAATTACAAAATTGTATGAAGCAAGTATCGCCTTGTGGCGTTCCATCAAGTTGAGTTCTTCCAAGGTAGGTAAAAAACGATCGTTTGATACATTAAGTATTTCTTCTACTGCGCTTGCAATAGTGAAAGACGAATTTGGCATAAGTTCAAGATGCTTATCTCTCATAAATTGACTTTCAAGAAAATTAGCATCGTTTCTAATTTCAAGCATCTCGGCAAACGAAAGAAGACGACCTGTTTCAGTGCTCCGAAAAATCATTGGCGTAAAAAGCGTTGAAAAGTAGCCAGCTAGCGGCCAAGCGTAACTATTTGTAAGAAGAGTTGGACGATCAAATCTGCGCGCAAACCAAAAAGCTCCGCTCGTTGCCGATAGTAAAAATTTACAGTTCTCATAAAGCCAAAACTCACCTTCTTCGGTTCGATTTTTGCCCGTATAGTCAATGATCGGTAAGTCTTTGAGAGATGTTGGCAATTCGTCTACTTCAGTACCGACTCGAATTATTTTTAAATTATTTCTGCTGATGTTACTTAGCGCTAAGCGATAATTTGACAAGTCGTAAAATCTATGACTCATATTTGAAAATACTTCTTTACTAACTCGCTCTTTGTAGTAATTTTTAGAGGAGTGGGCAAATAAAACGAAGTTACCGACATTGACGTCCATTTTGACAAGATCAGACGGCACCATTGTTCTGTGATCTAAATAATTTTTTGATGGAGGGCAATGCCAACCCGGCTTGTATTTGTCGCTTGTATTTAAATGTTTCTTCTCTAACCCAGATTTTGGAATTAAGTAAGCTATAAGACGAGCAAACTTTCTGCGATCGTCAAGGTAAAACGTGAAGTGAGGCTCGTAGGATTTAACTAGGGTACCGCTGACAGATTCGCCAGGATCAACAAGAATTTTTAAATGACGCCCCATGTCTTCTTGCTGTAGCTGCCTACAAAGTGGTTCCAGCATATTTAAATACGTTGAACCCCAACCCGGTCGAAAAGCTTTCAATATATAAATTGAGACTCTATAGCGAAGCGATAGAACTCTGAACACAAGCCATAATGAAAGCGAAATTGGATACGCGAAAATGAGACAGAATAATCTATAGAATACTTGGGAAGAACTTAATGCAGATAAGGGTGACTTATTTGGTACGTCTGTTTGATCATAAGAAATCAATCTTCTGAGAATTTTAAAAAACTGCCGTGGCTTTCCATTCATAAAATAATTAATAAAGGAGTTCTTCATGCTCTTTAAGAAACGAAATACATAATCTGGTATGACGCATTTTACGTTCGGGCTTATGCAAACTTAGGCTGATTTGGTCCCACTTAGCGAGTAGTGCAAGATCTTCTTTCGAATATTGATAAGTATTTTTTTCAACTGCAATCATTTCTTCAACTGCTTTACAAATTTGTAATGGTGTTCCATCAATAAACGATAATCCTCGCTGTTCCATGATGCTACGCTGGGCTAGACCTTCGGCTTGCATTTCAGTAATTGTCAAAGCTCGTTTTTGATTCTTGTCCCAGACCAATCTTCTGGTGTAAAGACTGGCTTGATAACCGTAGCAATGCATATAGTTTTCGGTTATCAAAGATGGACGATCGAATTTGTGAGCGAAATGCCACGTACCAGCGCCCCCCGCGGACCATGTAAAAAAACAGTTTTCATATAGCCATAGATCGTTGTAATCGTCGTGGGACTCACCGGAAAGATCTATGATCTCTAGTTCTTTGAATGCTGACTCGAGAGGGTCCGTATCAAGACCCAACCTCACTATTTTAAAGCCTTGATTAATTAAAAGATTCAATGCATCGAGGTTGTTAGATTGGTCTTGTAGTCGAGTTAGGTCCGTGTAAACACCGAACATCCGATTTTTGTAGTACCTAATTGAAGGATACGAAAATATCACAAAATTATTAGTCTCAAGACCTAAATCTGATAGAGCATCTGGTAGCACATTTGGTTCTAAGTTTCTGAGATTTCTCGCTTGCAGAAATTCCCAATTTAAATTATAGTGCGAATGTTTCACAAACGAATTTGTGAATCCGATTTTTGGAATCAACGAAAAAATAGTTCTTGCGAATTTGCTTCGGTCATCAAGGTACAAATTGAAATGTGATGCATAGAGTTTAAGCAACTCAAGATTAGTGGTCTCGCTCGCATCAATGAATATCAAGATTCCTTTGTTTCCAGAATCTTGTAGTTCTCTGCAAAGAGGTTCGAGTTGTTCAATGTAAACCGAGGCGAACCCAGGGCGTTGTGGGCGTTCGAATCTAAAGATTCGAACGGTGGTGGATAAGTTGAGCACAACTAAAAATATCCAGCACAAAATAGATAGTGGATACGCGATTAGCGTTATTAGAACTCGCCGAAGTATAAACAACTTTGAAAAAGATGCCAGTGATGCGTAGCCTTTTTTCAGAGTTTGATCGTAGAACAGAACTCGTGTAACTCTGTCGTTAGCTACATTCTTGATGCGTAGTAACAAAGCCTTCATTTACGAAAATTAGCGGCCGTGTTTGGCGAGGTATTTTTCGAGTGGGGCGAAGTTGAAGCGCGAGTCGTCGGGCCAGCCGTCTTTTGGTGGACGACCCATCACGATTAGGTGATTGGCGCCAGCCGCAGCAAACTCGTCAGCCATTTCGAGATCTTCCGGGTTAATCGCCACGGTGCGCTCAATCTCACGCGGGTTGCGCCCAATTTTGGCGCACCATTGATCAATCACTTCATTCTTTTTGCGCACGTTTTCGACAGGCCCGAACACATTGCTCATGTCAGCATGCTCAGCCACTAACCGCAAGGTGAACTTCTCACCGCTACCACCAATCATCAACGGCATCTTTGGGTTCACGGTGCCAGGGTTTAATTTCGCCAAACGTTGTTTAATTATCGGCAATCCCTTTTCAAGAATCTTCAACCGGCCGACCGCAGTGCCGAACTCGTAGCCATATTCGGTGTAGTCGCGTTCAAACCAACCCGAGCCGACGCCAAGGATAAATCGTCCACCACTAATGTGATCAATTGTTCGCGACATATCGGCTAGCAGTTGCGGATTGCGATATGTAAAGCAAGTAACCAGGGCACCAACTGTGGCATGTTTGGTTTCGGCCGCAATCGCCGCCAACAGTGTGTAAGCCTCAAAGTGTGATGCGTCAGGTTCGCCATACAGAGGATAGAAATGATCCCAGACCCAAATGCTGTCGACTTTCAAAGCATCAGCGCGCAACCAAGTGTCGCGCATTGCCTTCATTGTTGTATTTTGTGGATGTATTTGGATGCCGATTTTCATAGCGAAATTATACTATGACCCCAAAACAAATCGGAGTAGAGTGAGGTTCACGTAGTTCTTAGAAATTCGAATCGGGGATTCACATGACTAACTTACGTCGAGCACTGATTGGTTTTGCAGTTGCAACAATGCTTGCAATCACATTCACGCCACTTCACACCGCAAGTGCACTCGTTGAGTGGGCGCTCGCTGAAGACGCAGTATCTCTCGGATTGACTGGTGTGTCGCCACACGTCGAACGCACCGGCAACGCCGATCGACTTTGGTACCCGAGTCTTGCCGGAACAATTGTCAGTGACTGCACTGACGCTGGGGCTTGCACGAGTGTGCCCGTAACTGGGCGCCTGGGTAGCGACTTCACTGCGATCACACTGCCCAATGGCACTCGTCGCGCGTACTTCGTTGAGACAACTGCAGGGGCGACGACAAAATCTGTGTCCTCTGCAGCGTGTTTAACTACTACCTGCACAGCGGTTGGTACATCAACTATTGCTGCAGCAGAACTTGTCGTATCTCAAAATGTTAAAGCGTGGGGAGTGCCCGACGCGGTTGTCACACCCGATGGCAAAGTGCGTCTCTATGTTGTTGAGTCGCCAGTCGAAGGCAGCTGCACAGAAAAACTTGCGAGCTATATTTCTGCCGATGGTATTTCGTTTACCAAAGAAGCTGGCTGGCGCTTAGAAAATGGGATAAGTGTTGATCCAGAAATTCTTCGTGCGAAAACTGGCGATTGGTTAATGGTCTTAGCCGACGGCCCGGGTTGTGGCGACAGAGTCCAGAAACTTTATATGACAACTTCAAATGACGGTTTAACTTGGGCGACACCACAAAAAATTACTGGCTCAGATTTGAGTCGACTCGACCCAACCGGTTATGAAGTTTCAACAAATATATTTCGTATTTATTATGCAACTGCTGTAGCCGGAGCGCTTGGCGATAAAACTTACACAATCAAGCGCGGCACGATTTCGATTAAACAATCGTCTGCCGAAGTTTCGATTACAACTGGCACGACAGCGCCTGCGAAGTCGACTATCACTTGTGTCAAAGGTAAGGTCACTAAAAAAGTAACTGGAGTAAACCCCAAGTGCCCAAGTGGCTATAAAAAGAAATAGTTAGCAGCCGGCTAACTACTAGTTAAGTGAGTTAATTACGCAGTAGACCGAGAGTCCTTCCTTTGAAAGAAATGGGCTGGCCGAACTTGCTCTAACGTCTGATGATTGCCCTGCGTTGTTAGTCATTGCTGGCATTGGCGCAGCAGCGGCACCCGATTGCACAGTCGCAGTGCCTTTTAGACATCCCAAAATATATGGGAAGGCGGTCACAGCGTGATACCCGTAACTACCATCAGGTTGTGTACGACCGTTGCAGGTGTCAAGCACGAGCGCGTCAGAACTTGCCGTATACGAGTATGCACTCCATACGTTTGTCGCTGGGTTACCGATTTTTGTGTAACCAGATCGAACAGTGCCTGTCGAGGTACACGCGACGTTAAGACATGCAGTTGGTCCGTAAATTGGAAAACCGTCAATTGCGTATCCGAGTACAGCGAGACTATTTAAATTACATGCAGCGACTTGATACAGAACATGGTTGTGATATGCGTCTCCAGGCCCAGCGTGTCCGCCACAAGTATCTAGCAAACCGTTGTAATTTGGATCACCGTAAGGTGTCGAGGCAGGTATCGGCCCTTCAGTTGGTCCGAAGAGTGCAAGACCAGTAGTTGTGAAGCCAAGCGTTCCCATTGTTGGCATACCGTTTCTTACAATCAGAGTTGGCGATGCGGCAACAGCCGGGTTTCGCGCTATTCGCCAGGTATACGATTGGGTGGCAAGTGCATGTGGAGTTTTGGCGACGAACGGATAACCGATCATGTTGTTTGATGAAACAGTTACAACCGAGTCCGTACAAGAAACCGAGATCGTAGGTTTCGCATAACCTGAGCCAGCCCCAACAGAGCCAGATAAGTTAGGAAATCTTGCGGTAGGGCATTCGCCAATTGTGAGAAGACCACTCGTGCCAGAAGTTATTGCGACTGGCACAGTCGCAACGGTGGCCACTGTTGTTGTGGTTGCGACGGTTGTCGCAGTTGTAGCTACTGGCGAAGTCTGAGTAGGCAATGCTGGCGCCTTTTGCCATTTAAGTTTTTTTCCAACTTTGGTGCAAATAAGAGGATTAGATGCGGAGCCTCCCAAGATTCCCGCGCGAGAGCACTTTCCGCCAACACTTGCTGCAGATACTTGCTGGGTTGGGATGATGACTGCTAAAACGCTGGCAACAACTACTGCGATTATTTTAAAGGATTTGAACATCGAGAGAGCCTAATTTATGCTAAATCACTTTGCAACGATCAATTCGATAAATTAGTGCGCCCAAGGTGTTGTTTTATGTTCACCTTGCATTAACAATTGCAGTTTGGGTCAGCGCCTGAACCTCGGCCATTGTGGCTGAACGTGGATTCGTGCGTGCCGCAGAATCTTTCAGCGCCTTAGCGGCTATCCGCTGCGCACAATCGAGTGGCACGCCGATTTCGCTCAACGATTTTGGAATCTTTATTTCATCGAGCATCGCTTCAACTGCAAAGATGAATCCGTCAATTGAGTGATCTGAAAGATTCATCGCCTCGACCATACGACGAACCTTGTCTTCCATGCCAGGCAAATTAAAACGCAATACAACTGGCAAAATAATTGCGTTCGTCAAACCGTGGTGCGTGTTGAACTCAGCGCCGATCATGTGTGAGATTGCATGAACTAGGCCGAGACCTTTCAGAAAAGATATTCCGGCCAGACAAGACCCCACATGCATGCCGCCACGCGCGGTAATGTTTTGAGGTTCGGCGACGGCGACAGGCAACCATGTTGAAATCAAACTCAATGCCTCAAGCGCAAGCCCATCACAAAGTGGATTAAAACCTGGCACTAGAAATGCCTCAATCGCGTGAACCAGAGCATCGGCGCCTGTCCATGCGGTGAGATTTACCGGCAATCCGAGCGTTAACTCAGGGTCAAGCAGCGCAAGCGATGGTTTTAAATTTGGGTGCCACACGCAAAATTTCATCGCCTTTTCGACATGAGTGACCATGCCTGTGCTTTCGGTCTCGGCCCCGGTGCCAGCAGTCGTGGGAATAGTTATTAATTTCGGAAACGAATTTTCACTCGAGATTTTTGGCGCAGGTTGTTCGAATTCAAAATCCCAGAGGTCTAAATTGTTATTGGCCGTCAAGCAGATCGCCTTGCCTCCATCCATTGCACTGCCCCCGCCGATTGCGATAATCGCGTCGTGAGTGCCGTCGCGAAACGCCGCGCGTCCGAAACTAATCTCAGTGTCAATCGGGTTGGGTGAAATTTCAAAAAATAACGTCGACTGCAAACCTGCTTCGCCAAGAAATGTTTGCAGGCGAGAAATAAATTCAAGATTGCGACTGCCGCGGTCAGTGACGATCAGCGGATTTTTTATGCCGAGCGCAACGCATCGGTGCCCGATTTCGGCTAATCGACCTGGCCCGTATGCAATTGGAACTGGGAAACCCCAATCATGCGCTGCGAGCATCGTTGGGTCATAAATTTTCGGCGATGAGTTCATGGTCTTTGCACCTTCATCTTGCGGCTTAAATAACAATGGCGGGCCCGAAGGCCCGCCATTTCAATCTCGAAACTGTGCTTACTTAAACTGTGCTTACTTAAACCAGGCCGACCAAACTGCTTCGTTTGCTGCGATCCACTCTGCAGCAACTTCTGCCGCTTCACGACCGTCAATTTCGACGGCTGGCAATGTTGCCAACTGATCATCAGTCGACATCTGATAGTTCTTAAGAAACTTAAAGACGTTGGCATCTTTTGCCTCAAGTTTTGCAGAAGCAACCTTGAACAACACATCTTCTGGGTAGTCACCGTCGCACTTGTCGGCTTCAGCGGCACAATCAACTGTTGCTTTTGGCAACGCAATGTTGATCAGGCCGTACTTACCTACTGCTGCAGATGGCATCCAGTAATACATGATCACTGGTTTTTTTGCCTCGGTCAGCGCAATAATTTCTGCTTGAGTTGCGGCCTCAGAACCTGAGTATTGAACTTTAAAATCAAGTTTCAAGTTCTTCACGAGTTGTTCTTCGTAACCAGAGAATGATGGATCCATCGCCAACATGCGACCTTTTGAACCAGTTGCTGCTGTTGCAAAAGCCTTGGCAACTGCTGGGTCTTTGAGACCTTCCCAAGTTGCAAGTTGTGGAAACTGCTCTAATGCGTTTGGTGTAACGAACCAACCAATTTTGCCAATTGCTCCAAGCGTTCCCATATTCACAACCGAACCGTCATCGATAAATGCTTGCTCTTCAGCAGTGAAACCCGATGGCCATACTTCAACGTTGGCATCAATGTCGCCAGTTGACATTCCAGGAATCATCGCGTTCTCATCAATGTCCACGATTTCAACTGGGTTGCACAAGTTTTTCTCAATCAGTTGCTTAACGATTTCAACCTCAATCATTGAGGCTGTCCAGTTGTTGCGTGCGATTTTGATCGTCTCAGTACCCGCACATGCTGGTCCTGCTGTTGCCTCTGCCGCCGCTGCCGTCGTATCTTCGCTAACAGCCTCGGTTGCACTATCGCTACCGCCACATGCGGCGAACAACATTGCGCCGACGGCAAATAAACCGACGGTAAATTTCCTGCTCTGTAATTTCATATTTTCCCCTTGAATTGGCTCTTGCCCCTGTTGAGGCTTCGTAACACCTTAGCAATTTTGGTGTATCACCGATAGATCGCACTATTGTTGCGTGAATGGAATCGGGGGATTTACCAGCGCTAGATCTGCGCAATATATGGAAAGTTTTTGGCCCAGGAGACGGCAGTCGTGCCATTGAACTGGTAAAAAACGGCATGAGCCGAAGTGATATTTTGCAACAGACTCAGCAAACAGTCGCAGTTCGCGATGTTTCGTTCAGTGTTGCACGCGGCGAGACGTTTGTGGTGATGGGTTTGTCTGGGTCAGGTAAGTCAACTCTGATTCGATGTCTGTCACGACTCATTGAACCAACACAAGGTGAAGTCTCGTTGAGTGGCGACAATCTGTTGGCGATGAACGAAGAACAATTGCGTGAAGTTCGGCGCGGTCGAATGTCGATGGTGTTTCAGCACTTTGGTTTGTTTCCGCATCGTAAAGTAATTGACAACATCGCCTACGGACTTGAAGTTCAGAAAATTGATAAGCAGGCGCGAATCGCAAAGGCAACCGAGATGTTAAAGACTGTCGGTCTTGACGGGTGGGCTGATCATTATCCACAACAACTTTCTGGTGGAATGCAACAGCGTGTTGGTCTTGCCCGCGCGCTCGCCGTTGACCCGCAGATCTTGTTATTCGATGAACCATTTTCTGCACTCGACCCACTAATACGCAAAGAAATGCAAGACGAACTGATTAGATTGCAAAAAACAATGCAACGCACGGTTGTGTTTATCACTCATGACTTTGCCGAAGCACTGCGACTTGGCGATCGAATTGCGATTATGAAGGATGGGTCATTTGATCAAGTCGGCACCCCAGAAGAAATAGTTTCGTCGCCAGCAACACCATATGTTCGCGAATTTGTCAACGATGTGCCACGGGCAAAAGTGTTGAGTGTCAAAACAGTAACCGTTGCCGGCACAGCAGCAACAAGTAGCCGAACCGTGATGTCGACTGCAAAAATCGAAACGATTATTCCGATGTTGCTTGAGGGCGATGAAGCGATCACAGTTACTGATGCGAGCAACAAGATAATTGGCATCGTCAATCGTCAGAGTGTTGCCAAGATTTTGCAGGCCGAACAAAAATGAAGAGCCGAATCGGCGGCTTGCTTGTTTTAATAATTGCTGCTCAGACATTTGGCACTCGGGGGTTTCCAGAATCGCTAAACATCGGTCTTGCTGAGCCAATAACTGGCGTGCAGTCATGGGTTCGCAAGAATCGCAGCAGCAATTGGTCATTCAAGTTTTTCTTCAATCCGTTGATCTCGGTCGTTGAGTTTGGGCTCAACTGTGTTGAATCATTTTTCACTTGGCTGCCTTGGTTTATTCCGGCGATTGTTGTGTTTGCCGTTATCGCTCGCACACGCCGATGGGGAGTCGCGGTTTTTGCCGCGTTTGCAGTCGTCTACCCGGGCATAGTTGGTGTCTGGTCAGAAAGTATTGTCACAATTTCGCTTATGGCCGTGTCAGTTTTGATGTGTGTGTTGGTTGGTGTACCACTCGGAGTACTTACTGCTTTGAACACGCGCACCGAATCCATACTGCGTCCGATTCTTGACGGAATGCAGACTGTGCCTGCAACCGTTTATCTGATCCCAATTGTCTTAGTTTTTGGTATCGGTCCAGCACCTGCAGCGATCGCCACTGTGATTTACGCGTTGCCACCGATGGTTCGACTCACCGCACTCGGCATTCAGCAAGTGCCAAGATCCGCAGTTGAAGCCGCCCAAATGTTTGGTGCTACTAAACGACAAGTTCTTGCAAAAGTACAGTTGCCATTAGCCGTGCCGTCGATTATTACGGGGATCAATCAAACCGTGATGATGGCGCTTGGAATCGTCGTGATTGCAACATTGGTTGGTGCAGGCGGTCTTGGTCAAGAAATAAATCAAACCGTTCGTCGCCTTCAACCAGGCCGCGGGCTTATCGTCAGTCTCGCCGTCGTCGCCGTTGCACTCGTGCTCGATCGGGTCAGCATGTCGCTCGTTTCAAATCCCGGCGCACAAAGAATCCGCATCAAACGCAATACCTTATATATAGGTCTAATTTGCCTTGCTGTAATGGCAGTCATCGGTCGCGTTTTTGGTTGGGTCGAGTTTCCGTTTTCTTGGGGAACTTCGTTCGCTGACCCAATTGATACTGGGTTCAAATGGTTTCGCACGACGTTTGATGTTGTAACTAGACCGTTCAATGATTTTGTTGTGCGCGAGATTCTTGTGCGTGCACAAACTCTGTTCAATGAGACGATTACTTGGCAAGCAATTGTTGTTGTCGCTAGCGCGTTTTCTTATTACGTTGCCGGCTGGAAGTTGTCGTTATTGACTGCCGGTGGCATCACATTTATTGGGTTGACTGGCAGGTGGCCAGATTCGGTCGACACTCTCGCGCAGACAGTTGTTGCAGTGATCATTTCAATATTAATTGCGTTGCCATTGGGGATTTGGCTTGGCCGCAGACCACGCGCCGAATCAATAATTTCACCGGTGCTTGACGCAATGCAGACGATTCCGTGTCTGGTTTATGCGATTCCGTTTGTGATGATTTTTTCGGTTGGTCCAGTTCCTGGCATCGTGGCTGCAGTCGTCTATGCGATTCCGCCGGGCATACGGTTAACCAGTCTTGGAATCCGCCAAGTTAATTATGAATCACTTGAGGCAGCAACAACATTTGGTGCGACGCAACGACAAGTGCTGTGGGGTGTTCGAGTGCCATTGGCGATGCCATCAATTATTTTGGCAATTAATCAGATGGTGATGATGGTTCTGGCGATGGCGATTATTTCTGGAATGGTGGGCGGCGGCGGTCTCGGTTATCGATCGATTGAAGCGTTGACTAAACCAGACTCAGGGCTCGGAGTTGAAGTTGGCATCGCGATTGTGATTATGGCGACGATTCTTGATCGCTTACTGCAGGCAACCGCTAAGCGATTGCAAGCGCCAGTCGCTATTTAGTCGCGCGCCGCGTCGGCGCGCACAAATTCGCTGTGCGATTAGCTATTTAAATTGATCATCACGTGCTTGATGCGCGTGTAATCATCGAGCGCGTAAGCCGAGAGATCTTTGCCGTAGCCAGATTTTTTGTATCCACCATGTGGCATTTCGGCAACCATCGGAATGTGTGTGTTGACCCAAACGCAACCGAAATCAAGATTCTTTGTCATTCGCATTGCTCGACCCAAATCTCGTGTCCACACCGAAGAGGCGAGCGCATATTCGATGCCGTTTGCCCATTTCAGTGCTTCTTGCTCGTCACTGAATTGTTGCACCGTTATTACTGGTCCAAAAATTTCGTTTTGAATCATCTCGTCAGTTTGTTTCAAATCGCAAACAACAGTTGGTTCAAAGAAATAACCTGCGCCGCTTACTTGCGAACCGCCAGTCGTAATTTTTGCATGTTTCGGCACTCGGTCAAGAAAGCCTTTAACTTTGCTTAAGTGTGTTTCATTATTGAGCGGCCCGTATAAAACATCTTCATCTGGTTTGCCAGTTTTCGTTTTCTTCGCTTGTTCGGTTAGCGCGTCAACGAAGTCGCGATAAATCTTTGGACCAGCGATGACTCGCGTGGCAGCGGTGCAATCTTGTCCCGCATTGAAATAACCAGTCATTGCGATTGTCTCAACAGCGAGATCAATATCGGCATCATCAAAAATAATGACAGGCGCTTTGCCACCTAATTCAAGATGCACTCGCTTCAAGCTTTTTGATGCTGCTTCGGCGACTTCCATTCCGGCGCGAACCGAACCGGTGATCGAAACCATGCCTGGTGTGTTATGCGAAACCATCGACCGACCTGTTTCGCGATCGCCACAAATGACGTTAAGCACACCCGGTGGCAAAACTTCGCCAGCGATTTTTGCAACTAGAGCAGTCGACGCTGGTGTTGTATCGCTTGGCTTCAACACGGTTGTGTTTCCAGCGGCAATCGCCGGGATGAACTTCCAGACTCCCATCATCAATGGATAGTTCCATGGGGCGACTTGCGCACAAACGCCGATCGGCTCACGTCGTATATAAGAGGTATAGCCACTCATGTATTCGCCCGCACTCTTGCCTTCAAGCATTCGCGCCGCACCAGCAAAGAATCGAATTTGATCCATCATCGGCGGTACTTCTTCGCTAAATGTGATCGCTCGTGGCTTACCAGTGTTTGCAATTTCAGCTTCAATCAACTCAGTCATATTGGCTTCCATTGCATCAGCAATGTCATTTATTGCTTTTTGACGAACAGATGGGGTTGAGTGCTTCCATGATTCAAATGCATCGGCGGCTGCCTTCATCGCCGAGTCAACATCTGCTGGGCCTGACAATGCTGCATTTGCATATTGCTTGCCAGTTACTGGGTCGATGACGGGAGTTGTTCGACCGTCTTGCGCTGCGACTTCTTTGCCATTGATGTAATTATTGAAAGTTTTCATGCGCTAACCCTATCGCACCGCCAAATGACTGTTAACCGAACGTTCACCTGAAAACTTTCTTGCGATGAAATTGTAAAAGTTACACTTTGGAGGTGGCAACTTCACACAGCAAGATGCCGTCCGTGTTGTTTGTGTGTGTGCACAATGCGGGGCGGTCGCAAATGGCCGCAGGCTGGGTGCGTCACCTGGCGAATGGCCGCGTTGAGGTTTATTCGGGCGGTTCAGACCCCGGTCGCGAGGTCAACGGTGCGGCAATCGAAGCGATGAATGAAGTTGGCATCGATATCTCTAATGAATTTCCGAAACCGTTCGTCACCGAAATAGTCAAAGCGGCCGATGCGGTGATCACCATGGGTTGTGGCGATACATGTCCGATTTTTCCGGGCAAGCGCTATGAGGATTGGGCGCTCGAAGACCCAGCGGGTCTCGGCGTCGAGGCAGTGCGACCGATTCGCGACGAGATTCATCGCCGTGTAGTAGAACTACTCAACGACCTCGGCATCGAA
>CAMAWU010000026.1 GCA_945862025.1 Ferrithrix thermotolerans DSM 19514
GGTGGTGGGTTCGATTCCCACAGAGGGCTCCGTAATACAAGGCGACGTAGCTCAGTTGGTTAGAGCATCCGGCTCATAATCGGAAGGTCATCGGTTCGAGTCCGATCGTCGCTACAAAGTGATGACTATCAGGCAAAGTAAGGTGAAATAATCGTATGAACCAAGAGGACTCAAAGTCACGCGACACATTTGTTGTGTGGCGACTGCTGACTACAGCCGAGCGCAGTGCCCTCGTTGGAATAGTTTTACTCATTCTGATTGGGATGGTTCTTGAAACATTAAGTCTCGGAATTGTGGTGCCAGTCGTAGCGATCCTCACTCAAGATGATTACGAAACAAAATATAAGTGGCTCAGTGATTGGTTGGGTTCGCCAAGTCGCGAGGACTTAATTATTTTTGTGATGTTGCTGATGGTCGTGGTGTACATCGTGCGAAGCATATTTTTACTTTGGAGTTCGTGGATTCAAAAAGGGTTCAGTGCAAATTTGTCAGGTCGACTTTCTCAGCGGCTGTTTACAATTTATTTGCGACAACCATACTTGTTTCATTTGCAACACAACTCGTCAACTCTGATGCGCAATTCACGCAATGCAAATGTTGTTGTTTCGGGCGGCATCGATCCGGTGCTGGTGTTATTGACCGATGGTCTTGTTGCAGTTGCACTGTTCACACTTTTGATTTTTATTGAACCCGTCGGAACGCTACTTACGATCTTTATTTTTGGTGCTGGCGCCTGGGCATTTCAGAAACTGACTCGAAATCGAATTGAAAAATGGGGCGACGAGAAAAATATTCACGACGGAATGATTCTTCAACATCTTCAGCAGGGCCTCGGTGGGGCAAAAGATGTAAAAATACTTGGTCGCGAGGGCGAATTTCTTTTTCAACACGATAGACACTTAAAAGAAAGTTTGCGAATTAATCGTGTTTACACGGTTTTGCAGACGGTGCCGCGCGTGTGTATGGAGATTCTCACAATCGCAGGCTTAAGCGCGCTAGTCATCAGCATGGTTTTACAGAAGCAATCATTTTCCGAGATCATCCCAACACTTGGTCTATTTGCGGCAGCCGCATTTCGAGTCATGCCGTCCATCAACCGTTTGTTGGGCTCACTTCAAACACTGATTTTTAGTCGTGCAATCATTAGTTCGGTGCAAAAAGATTTCGAACTTGATGCGCCCGATATTGTAGAAAATCAAAACGTCATTCCGTTCAGAGAGCAACTTGAATTGAAGAATGTGTGCTTTCAATATCCAACAGCCATTAATCCGTCATTGCAGGATGTCTCGCTCACCGTGCGTCGAGGTGAAGCAGTTGGATTTGTTGGCCCAAGCGGAGCTGGCAAGAGCACACTCGTAGATGTAATCCTCGGACTGTTTGCGCCGACCTCTGGCACAGTGCTAGTAGACGGTGATGACATTCAAGACAATCCACGAAATTGGCAAAATCAAATTGGCTATGTACCGCAAACTATTTATCTGACAGATGACACTTTGCGACGCAATGTGGCATTTGGTCTAGGTGATGAGAATATTGACGAACAAGCAGTCGTCAACGCGATCCGCCTTGCGCAACTCGAAGAATTCGTTGCATCGTTGCCAGAAAAATTAAGCACGGTTGTCGGCGAACGAGGGGTACGACTTTCTGGCGGGCAGCGTCAACGAATCGGAATCGCGCGTGCGTTGTATCACAACCCAAGTGTCTTGGTTCTCGATGAAGCAACGAGTTCGCTAGATACACCAACCGAGCACGGTGTAATGCAGGCGGTACAAGCGTTACAAGGTTCTAAAACAGTAATCATTGTTGCGCACCGACTGAGCACCGTTGAATACTGTGATCGTCTTTATCGAATTGAAGATTCGCGAATGACCGAACATGGCACATTCGACGAAGTAGTAAAACGCGCAGCGCTTAAAAAATGACCCAGCAGTCACTTGCGTCGCGACTAGATGTTGTAATAGTCGGCGGTGGAATCGTCGGACTTGCAACGGCGAACTCGTTGTTGTCAAGCAATCCAAAACTAAAATTAGTAGTTCTTGAAAAAGAATCAACACTCGGCGCACATCAAACTGGACATAACAGCGGTGTGATCCACTCCGGACTTTATTACAAACCAGGTTCACTCAAGGCAAAGAATTGCATTGAGGGTTATCAAAAACTTCTTAAGTTTTGTCAAGACAACGACATCGCTCATGAAATTTGTGGAAAAATCGTCGTCGCATTATCAGAGCAAGAGCGTGCACAACTTGAGATGTTGCGACAGCGTGGTGAACAAAACGGATTAATGGGTATCCGTCGGTTAAGCAAAACCGAAATAACCGAAATAGAACCGCACTGCACTGGTGTTGACGGATTGTTTGTTCCACAGACCGGCATCGTTGACTACGGAGCAATGACAATGCGTCTCGCCGATCAAATTCGCGAATTTGGCGGACAAATTCTCACTAGTCATCAGGTTCGTGAGATTACTGAGTTATCCCATGGAGTTGCGGTATCAACAGAGCAACAACAATTTAATGCACGCACTGTTATCACTTGCGGTGGATTGCATTCCGATCGGCTTGCGATGCAAACCCAACCAGATCTAGATCTGCGGATCATTCCGTTTCGCGGCGAATATTTTGAATTAAAAGAATCTGCAAAACATCTTGTTCGCAGTTTGATTTATCCAGTTCCGGATCCGAATTTCCCATTTTTGGGTGTGCACTTCACACGACGCATTGACGGCTCTATTGAGTGTGGCCCAAATGCGGTGCTGGCTTTTGCCCGTGAGGGATACCTCAAGACCGATATTTCAATTCGCGAATTCGCGCAAACTTTGGCTTGGCCAGGTTTTCGAAAAATCGCACTCAAATATTGGCGCACTGGACTCGGTGAATATCATCGCTCGTTTAGCAAAAACGCGTTTGTTGCCGCGCTGCAGAAACTTGTGCCAGAAATCACTGCGAACGATCTTCAACCGGCTGGCGCTGGAGTGCGGGCCCAAGCTTGTAGCCGCGCTGGAAGTTTGTTGGACGACTTTGAAATTAGGCAAATTGGCCGAGTGGTGCATGTTTGCAACGCTCCGTCTCCTGCTGCGACTGCTTCTTTAGCAATTGGTGATGCGATCGCATCTCGGGTTTCGTCGATCGTAGAGTAGGATTTCATCCGACTTAATGCTGATCGGATAAAAATTATGCAACAACACATCACTGACTATTCGGCGCGACTCGCAGGTGCATTGACACTTCCAGCGATTAAACAAGTTCCCGAACTTGCTGCAGCCTTCAAGCAGGCGTGGGACACTAAAAAAACGATTTATCTTTGCGGCAATGGCGGAAGCGCTGGCAACGCAATCCACTTGGCAAATGATTTCATCTACGGGGCGGGTCTAACGCGCGGCATCGGTTTGCGGATCGAATCTCTCGCTGCCAACTCAGCAGTGTTGACATGCCTTGCCAACGACATCGGTTACGAAGAGGTGTACGCCGAACAACTTCGCGTTAAGGCAAACTCTGGTGATGTGCTGTTGGTATTTTCAGGCAGCGGTAATTCGCCAAATATTGTTCGCGCTCTTGAAATGGGCAACAAACTTGGAATGGAGACCTTTGCAATTCTTGGGTTCTCTGGCGGAAAATGCAAAGATATCGCAAAACATCCATTGCATTTCGCAATAGACGACATGCAAATCGCCGAAGACTTGCAGCTAATTATTGGGCACATGATTATGCAGTGGCTTTGCGACAGCGCAAATAGCGCTAAGTAGATTTTCGAGAATTATCGTGACGACTGCAATAGTTACTGGCGGCGCGGGCTTCATTGGAAGCCATCTCGTAGATGCTTTACTTGCTGAAAATATTTCAGTTCGAGTTCTTGATAATTATTCAACTGGTAGGCCTGAAAACCTTGCACATGTTGCTGGACAAGTCGAGTTAGTCGAGGCAGATTTTGCAAAGCCAGGTAGTTGGCAAAATTTATTTCAAGATACTGATTGGGTTTTTCACCTTGGGGCGCTCGCCGACATAGTTCCTAGTATTCAAAGACCAAAAGATTACTTTCAGGCCAATGTCGATGGCACATTTAATGTTTTAGAGGCTGCAAAAAATGCGGGAGTCAAGCGATTTGTCTATGCTGCTTCGTCTTCGTGTTATGGAATTCCAGAAAAATACCCGACTTCGGAAGCAGCCGAGATTTCTCCGCAGTATCCGTATGCGTTAACAAAACGCCTAGGTGAAGAACTTGTGATGCATTGGGCACAGTTATATAACTTGCCAGCGATCGCGTTGCGACTTTTTAATGTCTACGGTCCGAGGTCACGAACCTCTGGCACATATGGCGCCGTATTAGGTGTGTTCCTCGCACAAAAATTAGCGAACAAACCATTTACGATTGTTGGCGATGGCACGCAAACTCGAGATTTCACATATGTAACTGATGTTGCTAACGCATTTTTGACGGCAGCAAAAAGTTCTGTCCGTGAAGAGATTTTTAATGTTGGTAGTGGCGAGACAGTTTCCGTGAATCGCCTCGTTGAGCTTCTCGGTGGAGAAGTCACGTATATCCCTAAGCGTCCAGGCGAACCAGATTGCACATACGCCGATATCACAAAAATTCGCCGTGAACTGAAATGGCAGCCGAAAGTTGATATCAAACAAGGCGTTGACAATGTTCTAGCGAATATTGATTACTGGAAGTCGGCGCCGGTGTGGACACCGGCAACGATTGCGACGGCAACGCAAGACTGGTTCAAGTATCTTGGTAGCAATGACAAATAAAATATTTATTACTGGCGGCGCCGGTTACGTGGGCTCAATGTTGGTGCCACGACTTCTTAAAGACGGTCACTCCGTGACAGTAATTGATTTAATGTGGTTTGGCGATGATGTAATTGATTCTCACCCAAACTTAAAAATGGTTAAGGGCGATATTCGTGATCAGAAATTATTGAAAGCCGAAATTCCTGGGCATGATGTTGTAATTCACTTGGCATGCATTTCAAACGACCCAAGTGTTGACTTAGATCCAGAACTTGGTCGCTCAATAAACCTTGATGCGTTTAGGCCTTTGGTTGAGATCAGCAAAGCAAGTGGTGTTAGTCGCTTTATATATGCGTCATCGTCATCTGTTTATGGCGTGAAAAGTGAGCCGAACGTTTCAGAAGATATGTCGCTTGAGCCTTTAACTGACTATTCAAAGTTCAAGGCCGACTGTGAAAAAATTATCACAGAATATCAGTCAAATGATTTCACGACTGTAACAATCCGTCCAGCAACTGTCTGTGGCTATTCACGTCGGCAGCGACTTGATGTTGTTGTCAATATTCTGTCAAACTTGGCTTTTCACAAGCGAAAAATTACAGTATTTGGCGGTCAACAACTTCGACCAAATATTCACATTGCCGACATGGTCGAAGCATATGTCGTGCTATTGAACGCGCCGAAAGAATTGATCGCTGGCGAGATTTTTAATGCAGGATACGAGAACCAGAGCGTCGAAGAACTAGCACTTTCGGTGCGTGATGTGATGGGCGATGATGTTGAACTTGTTACTTCCCCATCAGACGACAATCGTTCGTACCATATTTCATCTCAAAAGATTTCTAAAACTCTTGGCTTCGTGCCACAGCACACAATTAGAGATGCAATTGTTGACATGAAGAATGCACTTGAAGGTGGTTTGTTGCCAGACTCGTTGACCGACGACAAATACTTCAACATCAAACGAATCCAATCTGAAAAGTTGGCGTGATATTGAGGATCGGCCTCGATTTTGATAACACGATTGCTAATTACGACCAAGCGTTTCCAGAAGTCGCACAAATTCTTGGTTTTAAAAATAAAAATCTAACTGCAACTCTAAACAAGCGTGACTTAAAACGCGAATTACTTGCACAGCCTGACGGTGATACGGCTTGGCAAAAAGTTCAAGGACTGGTTTATGGCAAACACATTGATCTCGCCACTTTGTATCCAGGCGTTTATGAGTTCGTATTGCGCGCGCTCTCAGGCAATCATCAAGTTTTCATAGTTAGTCATAAAACCAAATTAGGTCATTTTGACGAATCAAAAACCCCGTTACGAACCGCAGCAACCAACTGGTTGATCGACCGAAAACTTGTCGGTGATGAAAATTCTCAAATTTCGTTGCAAAATGTTTTTTATGCCGAAACCCGAGATGAAAAAATAAAAAAAATTGTAGAACTAAAACTTGATGTATTTATTGATGACCTTGACGAAGTATTAGGCGACGAGTCGTTTCCAGTTGCAACCCGCAAAATTTTATTCGGGGTATCACCAGTACCGAATTCAAATATCACGACAATGCAGTCTTGGCGCGAAGTTGGCAATGATTTATTCGGTGATCTTGAGGCAGACTTTGCGCTTTATGGCGCTCAGCAAATTTGTCCACAGTTGAACTGTTCGTCAGCGAAGCGCATTGAAGGTCGAGGCAACAGCAAGATTTTCAGAATTGAAACTAATGTCGGAGCCCTTGCGCTAAAGGTATACCCGGACTTGGCAGTGGACAATCGGCCACGTCGAAAGACCGAATGGTTAGCGTTATCGTTTCTAGATCAAAACAAACTGCCTGTGCCAGTGCCAGTAAATACAAATCAAGATTTGAACTGGTCTCTAATTAAGTGGGTCGATGGTTCGCCCGCTGACCAACTGAACGAGGCGCACCTTTCTAAAGCTGCAGAGTTCATTCGCATTTTGACGCAAGCAAGTCGTGCTCTGTCGGCCGGCAGTCTGTTTGATTTCGCAACTGAAGCTTGTTTGACTCCATCATTGGTTGAGTCACAAATTAAGTCGCGACTTGAAGCACTAAAAACAATCATAGATTCTGATTTGCGCAACTTTGTTGACAACTCGTTGTCGGCAACTTTGAGTCGCACGATTAACAGGGCTCATCAGTTGCTCGGAGATAGCTACGACACGACTCTTGACTCAAGGTTTTGGACTCTCAGCCCATCGGATTTTGGTCTACACAATGCGATCGCCACACCGGAGAACGATCTCGTGTTTTTTGATTTTGAGTATTTTGGCTGGGATGATCCAGTAAAACTAACGGCAGATTTTTGCTTACATCCTGGTATGTCTCTGGACGAGAACGCACAACAACAATGGACTAGTAAAGCCAAAAAAGTTTTCGCCGATGACCCTAATTTTGATGTGCGACTTAATGCGCTCTATCCGCTGTATGCAATTAGGTGGGCGCTAATTATGTTGAATGAATATCGGGCCGACAAGATAAAGAACCGTTTAAACGCGCAGAGTAGAATGCAATCTGATATTCGTGGCGCACAGTTGAGGCAATTGGAGAAAGCTAAGTTGATGTTAATGAACGCAGATCGGGTAATTTTGTAATGCAGATGGATGATCGCTCAAAATTATTGCGGCGTTATGTGATTGACGCGATGCGCGGAGGTGGTAGAGGCCATCTAGGTTCGTCAATGTCAATGATTGAAATTCTGCGAGTGCTGTATGACTCGGTGCTTAAATTTGATCCTACGAATCCTAAGTCGCTTGACCGTGATCGTTTTGTATTAAGCAAAGGCCATGGATGTCTCGCTTTGTATGCAATTCTGGCAGATAAAGGGTTTTTTCCGATTAGCGAACTAGAAAGTTTCTGTCGGCCGACATCTCGCCTGGGCGGTCACCCAGAGCGCGGCAAAGTTCCTGGCGTCGAGGCATCGACTGGCGCACTTGGTCACGGGTTGCCAATTGCAGTTGGTTTGGCGCTCGCGATGCGGTTGCAAAAGCGCAACAGCCGCGTTTTCGTTCTTACTGGCGACGGCGAAATTAATGAGGGCTCGAATTGGGAAGCTGGCATGGCAGCAGCAAAACACAAGTTGTCAAACTTGACTGTGATGATGGATTACAACAAGTTGCAGAGCTATGGCAAGACTTCTGAAGTATTAGACCTCGAACCGTTAGTTGATAAATGGAAAAGTTTCGGTTTTGTAACTCACGAAGTTGATGGACATGATGTCTCGGCGCTTGAAGCAATTTTCAAAAAATTACCTTTTTCAGATAGTGCACCTTCGGCGATAATCTGTCACACGATTAAAGGTAAAGGGTTTCCATTTGCGGAAGGAAACCCTGAGTGGCATCACAAATCTGGCATGACCGAATCTGATATCCAACAAATGTATGACTGCCTCTAATGCGTAAAACTGCACTTGATTGCGTCTACAAACTCGGCAAAATTGACGAGCGAGTTGTGTTCGTCGGGTCTGATCTCGGTCCGGGCGTGCTCGACAAAATGAAGACTGAGTTTCCACAAAGGTTTTTCATGGAAGGTGTCAGCGAGCAATACATCGTAGGCATGGCAGCTGGTCTGGCGATGGAAGGTTTCATTCCATATGTGAATACGATCGCCACTTTCCTAACTCGTCGTTGTTATGAGCAAGTAGCAGTAGATCTTTGTATTCATGATTTACCAGTTCGCTTAATCGCCAACGGTGGCGGTGGTGTTTATGCACCACTTGGGCCAACGCATTTGGCGATTGAAGACATAGCAATTATGCGAGCGTTGCCGAATATGGCTGTAGTGGCGCCATGTGATGCCGATGAGATGAATCGTTTAATGATGTCAACTCTTGAGTGGCCACATCCGATTTATATTCGGTTGGGCAAAGGTGGCGACAAAATTGTTAGTGAAGACAAAAATGGTTTTGAACTTGGCAAAGCAATAATCATGCGAAGTGGCACCGATGGAATGTTCGTCACGACTGGTGTGATGACTCAACTTGCTTTAGAGACCGCAGATTTATTAAAAAAAGACGGAGTCAATGTCGGCATTGTTCACATGCATACGATTAAACCGTTTGACAGCAGTGGCGTAATTTCTGCAATTGAAAATGTTAAAGCAGTTGTCTCAGTCGAAGAACACATCGTTAACGGCGGGCTTGGCTCAGCGTTACTTGAAACATGCAGCGAACTTCGCCCAGATCTACTATCAAAAATTGCGCGAGTAGGTATTCCTGATAAATTTGCAACAGAGTACGGAAGTCAAAACTCACTTTTAAAACATTGGGGAATTACATCAGATACCTTGGTAGGTGCAATGATGAAAAAACTCGGAGGTTAGTTGTGGTGTTTACATCAGATGAAGATCTCGCAATTGCAAATGAGTATTCAGATCTTGGTTACATAATCAGAACAAATGCTGATGAAGATGCATATAAATGGATTCAGCAAAGCACGGCAAGTGTTGCCGCAAATGCTCTGAATATTGCCCAACCAAGTGACAACGAAAAATTCTTAAATGGAATTCACACACTAGTTGAGCCATCAGCACTTAATGACTTCAGGTTGAAAGTTATTCAAGGATTAAACGCACTACCAAAATTTCGTTTGATGTATTTTCGCTTAGCGAAACCTTATTTAGAGACAATTGTCGGCAACGAACTAGCGATGCAACAACGCATCAACCTGAGTATTCAAATGCCAAATGACACGAGTTCATTGTTGCCAGTCCATGCCGACACATGGTCAGGTGATTCGCCATTTGAAGTTGTGGTTTGGCTACCGCTAGTTAATTGTTTTGGTACGAAGGCGATGTATCTCTTGCCGCCAACTGAGTCTGCGAAGTTTTCAGATGATTTCAGTAAGCGGGGTGGCAGTAGTAGCGAATCAATTTTTGAATCAATCAAAAATGAAGTTAAGTGGCTCGAAGTAAAGAGCGGTCAAGTTCTTGTATTCGATCAATCGCTCCCACATGGCAATCGTCTAAATAATGAATCTGAAACTCGTTGGTCGATGAATTGCCGTTTCAAAGGAGTTTTTACTCCGTATGGTGATAAAAAACTAGGTGAATTCTTTGAACCGATTACATTGCGCCCTGCATCTAAGCGCGGCATGTCGTATACATTGCCAAAGATTTCGTGAAAAAATTACGAGGTTACATATTTGCTCGCCCTTTTATGGGTGAGCGAGCACCTCAGCATGTTCAGAACATTATTCTCAGAGATTATTGCAATAAAAAGAGTTTCGAGTTATTGCTTGCAGCAACCGAATATGCAATGCCTGATTCGTCCATGATTTTAGAGTCGGTTTTAGACGACTTAGATAGTGTTGACGGAATCGTGTTTTACAGCCTCTACCAATTACCAACCCAACCGGCACAAAGACAGTCGGTTTATTCGCGCGTGCTTGCGTCAGGAAAGTCGCTTCACTTTGCTGTCGAGGGCATGTCGATTACGAAACAAGGCGATGTCGACTCCGTAGAGCAGTGTTTGTTAGTCAAGGCAACGCTTGATAACTGCATCTCTAAAGTTGAGGTTTAAATAGATGGGCGTTTGGCGAGAATTTGTAACTCCGTTACATAAGTCAACGAAGCGCGATTATCTCGCGCGAATGAACGATGACAAAGTTCATTGCATGCTTAAGGCCAAAGAATATGGTGCCGACTATTGGGATGGTGATCGCCGTTATGGATACGGTGGCTACAAATATCGCGCAGGTTATTGGACGCCTGTTGCACAAAGTTTGATTGATACTTACAACTTAAAACCAGGTTCAAAAGTTTTGGATTTGGGTTGTGGAAAAGGTTTTTTATTGCACGAACTTTTATTGCTTGAGCCACAATTGCAAATAGTCGGCACCGACATTTCTGAGCATGGTTTAAGCCAAACCACCGATCTTGTAAAGCCTCATGTACAAATTCACGATGCACGTGGTGAATTTAAATGGAAAGACAAAGAATTTGATTTAGTAATTTCGCTGACATTGCTACACAATTTGCGGGTTTTTGATTTAGAGAACTGTCTTCGTCAGATTCAACGCATCGGTAAGTCTCACTATGTCACATCAGAAAGTTACCGAAACGAACTTGAGCAATTTAATCTGCAATGTTGGGCGTTGACGTGTGAGACTTTCTTTGATTTTGATGAGTGGCTGTGGATGTTTGAGAAGACTGGGTACACGGGCGACTTCGAATTTATATACTTCGAGTAGTCAATGTTCATATTAATAACCGATAAGTCCGGTCGTATTCTGGTCGATCATGTTGTCTCTAATAGAGGATCGTCTAAAAACTTGCTGGGCCTGCCTCAAATTGAAGAAAATTCTTCTCAGGCAAAATTAGACCAGTGGCTTGAAGCCAGTTCGCTGAATAAAACTTCCGAAGTAGATCGGTTTAGTCTTCGAACAAGCACAGACATTTCAAACACTGAGTATTTGAGTTTTTCTGCTGAGTCTCAAGGTGCAATAACTTCGTCATACGAATGGGTAGCTATTGAGTCATTGTGGCACCGTGATATTGACAACTCAATAGCCGTTGCGACGAATCAAATTATTCGTCAAATCGAGAATGCAATGCCCGGAAGCTTGCTTCGCCTAGAAACTCAGTTCGTAAAAGATTTTGATCTGAATAAAGTGAGCCCACGAGTGTTTTTTGCAAAGTCAGAAACAGTTGATGCAACAGAATCTTTAATTTCGTTTCTTGGGGCATTTAGTGTTGGCAATGGTCAACAGACTGCTCGTCTGTGTATGCACAATAGTCAGTCGCAGGTGATTCAAGAGATGCTGATGATTCATGCAGTCCCAACAAGTACTGGTCCACTGCGCCAAAATAATGATTCGTCAGTTTCGTACCACATGATGCGTGGAGCGATTGAAATCACTTCGCATCACGGTGGAGAGACTGGTGACATTGTGCACCATGTTGAGCGAAGAAGTGGTCAACCTTTTTCTCCAAGTTCAATCAGGGTTCCGGCTCGGGTGTTTCGAACAATTCGTACGCTCACAGATTCTGCTGTTTTTATTGAGGTACAGAGTGGCCCATTTTCAGATACCGACACCGAGTGGTCGTCGATTAAAGGTCTGCGGTGAGAGTACTAATCGTCGGGGGCACCGGGCTCCTTGGTTCGAATTTGCGAAGCAGTCTTTTAAGCAACGGTCATGAAGTTGTTGTGACTTCGCGTCAACCTGATGCAAAAGACAAATCGGTGTTGTCAGTAAATCTTGAGAATATCGCTGACTCGCTGCAGACGATTATCTCAGCCGGAAAATTTGATGTAGTTGTTCTTTCGGCAGGAGTAAGTTCAATTAGGGCGTGCAAAAACGATCCCAAAACGAGTTCACAAATAAATGTTGATGCCCAAGTTTCAATTGCACAAGATCAGATTTCTCGCAACTCGCCGAAAGTTATTTTGATTTCGACAAACAGAATTTTTGATGGATCTAGCGAACAAGTGTCACCAAATGCGCCCCATAGCCCGACAACAATCTACGGTGAACAAAAATCTCGAGCCGAAGGTCAACTGCGTACTCTCGGAGATTCCATAAAAATCGTTAGGTTCTCGAAAGTAATTTCTGAGCACAGTGAATTAGTAGTTGATTGGTATAACAAGTTGTTGAGGGGCGAAACTGTCTCGGCGTTTGTTGATGTGGCGATCAGCCCAATCACTGTAAGTTCTGCTGTTGGGGTAATTGAGCGCGTGGTAATAAACGAGAGTGAAACGGTGACTCAATTCTCAGCGACCGATGAAATCTCATTCTTTGAGATGGCAAATTTGATCGCTAGTTATGCCAAAGCACCAGCAACTAATGTGCTTAAGCAATTGGCAAAAGATGTTGGGGATAACGCAGTTCCACATTCGTCGCTAGAATCAACCGTGTTCTCATCAATTAAACCGATGTCGTCTTTACAGTCCGTCCATCATGTATTGGAGAAAATCACCTCATTATGAAGCACGGCACAGTATTTGTTTCAGGCACGTTCAATGTTCTTCATCCCGGCCATCTCCGATTGCTTAAGTTCGCCAAAGATAGTGGTGACAGGCTTGTTGTTGGAGTTTTTAGCGATCAAGTTGCTGGAGTGGCAGCGCATGTGCCACAAGAGTTTCGCCTAGAAGCAGTCAAGATGCACGCCCTAGTTGATGAGGCGTTTTTGATAAATGATTCGGTGAATGAGGCAATTCTCAAGGTTAAACCAGCTCTTGTCGTTAAGGGCAAAGAGCACCGCATAAAAGATAATCCCGAACAACAAGCAGTCGATAGTTATGGTGCGAAATTATTGTTCAGTTCTGGTGATGTGGTGTTTACTTCGCTCGACTTGATCCGTCGCGAAATGGCAATTCAAGAGCCAAAGACAATTGCTCTGCCAGTCGACTTCATGATTCGCCGTGGAGTGAATACAAAATCTCTATCCATCTTACTTTCAAAAATCAAAGATATAAAAGTTGTCGTAATCGGTGACACGATCGTTGATGAATATATCTCCTGTGACCCGCTCGGAATGTCAGAAGAAGATCCAACTATTGTCGTAACGCCAATTTCAAGTAAAAAGTTTATTGGTGGGGCAGCGATCGTTGCGGCCCATGCATCGTCGCTCGGTGCGAAGGTAAAATATTTCTCTGTTGTTGGCAGTGATCAGACGGCTGAGTTTTGTCGCGATGAACTCTCAAAATTTGGTGTCGAACACGAATTGATTGTTGATGACTCAAGACCAACAACTTTGAAACAGCGTTTTCGAAGTCGCGGTAAGACTTTGTTGCGAGTCAGCCATCTGGTTCAACGATCAGTGGATGAGCCAATACAGAAAAGCCTCGTTGCTGGTGTCAAGAAGGCTTGCACTAACGCTGACTTATTAATTTTTTCAGACTTCAATTACGGATGTTTGCATCAGTCGGTTGTTGATCAACTGGTAGAAATCGCAACAAAAAATAAGATGCGAATTGTCGCTGACAGTCAGTCGTCTTCGCAGATCGGCGATATTTCAAGATTTAAAAACGCCGATCTGATTACCCCGACAGAACGCGAAGCGAGACTGGCTTTACGCAACACCGAAGATGGTTTGGTTGTGATCGCACAGTTGGTTTGTTTAAGCGCAGAGGCAAAGAGCGTCAACTTGAAACTTGGAGAACAAGGCGTACTTTTGCATGGACGCTGGGGCAAAGACTGGGAGACCGACCAAATACCCGCACTCAATTCGGCCCCGCAAGATGTCGCAGGTGCAGGAGACTGCATGCTCGTTGCAACCTCGCTGGCGATGAGTGTTGGGGCAAACATGTGGGAGTCAGGGTTGCTTGGTTCTTTGGCGGCGGCAATTCAAGTCGGTCGCGTTGGTAATACACCAATTACACCAAACGAACTTCTCCATGAGTTGGCGGAGTGAGAGCAGTACTACTCGCTGCTGGACTCGGAACTCGACTTAGACCTCTAACTGACACGATTCCAAAGTGTCTGGTTCCAATTAAGGGCAAACCTTTATTAGATATTTGGTGCGAATCACTGTTAAAAGTTGGCGTGAGCCAAATACTTGTGAATCTGCACTACAAACATCAAGTTGTTGAAGAACATATCGCTAAGGCGTCTTACCGTGATCAGGTTGAATCAGTTTTTGAACCAGAATTACTTGGTACCGCTGGAACACTGATTGCTAATCGGAATTTTTTCAATAGCCAAGACGGAATTTTGTTGCATGCCGACAATTATTCAGAAGCAAACCTCGGACAGTTAATTAAATTTCATAATCAACGACCCGCGAAATGTTTAATGACAATGCTTGCTTTTCGTACAGACACGCCACAAACATGTGGAATTCTTGAAGTTGATGATCAGAATGTTTTACAAAATATGTACGAAAAGTCGCTTCAAGATCACTGCAACCTCGCGAACGGCGCGCTTTATATTCTTTCAAGCGAATTAATCGCCAGTCTGACAACTGAAAGTGATTTCAGTACACAGGTGATACCGAAGTTATACGACCACATCTATGTCGTTGAAACGAATGAAATTTACTTAGATATTGGAACGCCCGAGAGTTATGCACTTGCCCAAGAGATCGCCAATGTTAAGTAGAAAAATTCGCCGACAGTTATTTCAGATTAGTCATGGCAACCCTTTAACTTTTTTGAAAAAGTTCCCGAGGGTCAGGTCGGTGATGACGCTTGTTTCGTCGGCAAGTTTCGCAAATTTAAGATTTTGGAAAAAACTAACCAGAATTTCGAACAAATTTGTTAACTCAGTTGATCGAGACCTTAAATTAGACCAGTCGCAAATTTTGCTGAATCGCCAAGTTGAAGAAGTTCTAGTTTCATCTAGAAAACTAATTAAAGACTTCAAAACATCGCAATCGATCGAAGTGCTCAATAAAGGTTTGAGCGTATTTCCAAAATCTATTGAACTTAAAAAATCATTAGCACAAATACATTTTGTTCGAGGTGAGTGGTCTAAATATCTTTCGGTCTCAACTGACGCAGATTACTTGATGCAGCAACTTGCCGAAGAGCAAAAATCAGATATAGCGCAACTTCGTTTTCTCGGCAACGACTGGACTGGTCCACTCGGCCACATCTCGTTGCTTGATGCAGTAATTAAGTTGAGCGAGTTAAACCTGAGTTCTGATGAAAAGAGGATTCTTCTTTACGATCCGCGGTATTCGGCGAATAGCGCACTGCTCAAACTCTTTTTGCCAAAAATTGCAAACATTAAATCTGATCGCAAGTTCATTGGACTTTTCACTAAAAAGTTCAACACGATTGCTGATCAGGTGCCGATGTACCGACTTAAGTCTGGAATAGTTGACCAATGGTCGGCAATTAATATCGCAAATCAAGTTTGGAGCGATGCGAGACGCGATCCAGTGATAACGGTGCCCGAAGCGGTCATTGAGCGCGGATCGGTAATTTTAAAGCGTTGGGGACTTCCGTCCGATGCCTGGTTCGTGATTATGCATGTCAGAGAAGGAGATCATCGTGCTCATGCACGGGCGCAAAACGCAAACATTGCAACCTACATTCCGATGATTGAAGAAATAGTTGCACGCGGTGGGTGGGTAATCCGAATGGGCAGTCCGCTGATGACTCCGCTTCCGGCGATGCGCAATGTCATTGACTATGCGCATGCAGTAGAGCGAATCGATTGGATGGATGTCTTCTTGTGGGGTAAGGCCAAGTTTTCAATTGCAACAAATTCGGGTGGTTCAGAAGCTCCGATGTGTTTTGGAACACCGGTTATTAGAACCAATTATGCTTCGTTCGGACATTGCTCATTTTTTGAAAAATCTTTCATGGTGCCCAAACGCTTCAAACTTAAAAATGAGAAGTCGGCGATGAGCCTGCAACAGTCGTTGAGAACTCCAATTCCGTGGTGTGAGTCAACGGTTCACGAGAATCTTGAGTTTGAGATTATTGATAATTCAGAACAAGACCTAGTAGATGCTGTAGTTGAGATGTTTTCAAGATTTGATGCAAATGATTGGGCTATGACTATTCAGCAAGTTGCCACCCAAAATATTCGTTTATCCGAACGCGCAGTTGGTGGGCTTCCAATTTCTCAAAGTTTTCTTACTAACCATCAATCATTTGGCAGCACATGAAATCTGTAGTCGGGCTTCTGCAATTAACCGTTGGATTTATGATTGCTATAGCTATCCGAGTCGTGCATCCAGTTCGGCACTATAAGTTTGGGCGTTTGCCGAGTCACGAAATCGGACACTACGCATCAAATGTAGAAATCCACTTATGTGAGAAAGACGCAAAAATTCACGGCGATTCTAAAAAAACAGCAGACATTTGGTATCGAAACCCAGATTATGCAGTTGCCAACAATCAATTAGACACAATGTGGTCGCGAGTGATCAAGATTTCTGATTCTCCAATAACCAGATATGCCGATGCCATTTCGCGGAGACTTCCCGGTAGTTCTAAATTTTCAATTTCCCATCACGATCGAGATGCTTACGGTTTGTACGGCAAGATGGGGTCGCATATTCAATTTTCAAATTCAGAAACAAAGCAGGGCGAAGATTTTGTCAATTCTGTGAGAACTGCCCCTAATCAGAAGTTTGTGTGTTTGGCAGTTCGCGATTCGTCGTATAAGCGAGATCAGTTCGAGGACCGCGACGTCCGTCATGATGACTATCGCAATAATGACATCAGCAATTTTCAAAATGTTGTCGAGCAATTAGCGAACGATGGCTATTTGGTCTTCAGAATGGGTGCCAAAGTCGAGCGACCATTTGCGGTGGATACACCTGGAGTGTTTGACTACGCATCAAATGGCATGCGTACTGATTTTTTAGATGTGTATCTTTCGGCAAACTGTGAAATTTTCATTTCGACAGTCTTGGGACTTGATTCAATCCCAGAGATTTTCCGAGTTCCACGAGTTCTGACTAATTACATTCCGATCGCCAACTTCGGCAAATATGGCCCGCAAGATTTGATTGTTCCGAAACAGTATTGGATTGAGAACGAGAATAGGTTTATGTCGTTCAGTGAAATTGTGGCATCAAAAAATGCACTCGGGTCTTGCACAAGCAGCTACGAATACCAGCGCGCAGGTCTGAAACTCATCGAAAACACTCCACAAGAAATAACTCTTGCAACGGAAGAACTCCTTGCTCGCAAAAATGGCACCTGGCAGACAACAGATGAGGCAGTAATGTTGCAACAGAAGTTTTGGGCGCTATACGGTCGACTGTCACCCCCCGGTATTAAAAGCCTTGTAATTGGTCATAAACCAATAATCGGCACCGAGTTTCTTAGTGCGAATCCACACTGGACGGTTTAATATTTTATGATTCACAAATCTCGTCGCATTATTAGGTTATTACGATTACTAGTTTCAACGCCGATTGCGGTGATCTTCGTGCTCATGATTCGAATCATTCGCCCAATTTTTCTGGTGCGAATTGGCGTGATGCGCAGCGATCGAATTGGTCATTTTGCACTTGAAACTGAACTCTGGCTCCTTGAACAAGAAGCGGGGGTTGCTTTGCGCCCTAAACGATCAATTGATCTTTGGTATGCACCAGAGCCAATTGCTAATCGAGTGCTCTATAAAATGTGGAAGCAAGTGCTGACAATTTGGCCGAATTGGTTGATGGTTGCGGTGTTTCGAATCAACAATTTGATCCCAGGCGCAACTGCTCACCAGATCAAAAACACAACTGCCACATGTTTAGATGTTCACAATTTGTTAGATATTTACCCTCCGCGCCTCAAATTCACGGCAACACAAATCGAGCAAGGCCAGGCAGGACTTGCCGAGTTAGGACTGAAACCCACGGATCGCTTTGTTTGTTTTATCGTTCGCGATTCGGCGTATACAAAAAAAACATTCCCCGAAAAAGACATGTCATACCATGACTTTCGAAACTGCGATGTGGATGACTATGTTGCAGGCGCCGAGGCACTCGCAGATCGCGGCTTTTTTGTATTGCGCATGGGTTCGGTGGTTTCTAAACCACTCGTCTCGAATAATCCACGTGTGATTGATTACGCAAACTCAAAAGTTCGTAGCGAATTTATGGATCTCTTTCTTGGCGCTCATTGTGAATTTAATGTTTCTGACGGCTTGGGTTTCTATGCAATTCCTGCGATGTTTCGTCGGCCGAATGCATACGTCAACTACTCTCCGTTTTTTATGTTCTATTCGTCACGGGCTTGCGATTTGGGTATTGCAAAAACCATGATTGACACATCGACCGGCAAACGTCTGAATCTCACCGAGATGGGCGAGCGTGGCGTCGCACGTTCTCGAGCATCAGTTGAGTTTGTTAAGGCTGGCGTGTCGGTCAAGAGCAACACGCCGTCTGAAATTAGAGATCTAATGCTCGAGATGCTTGATCGACTCGAAGGTAAATGGAAAACTCAGCCACTCGATGACGAACTTCAGCTTAAATTCTGGGAGAAGTATTCAGAAATTATCGGACCAGATCGAGAGACTTTTCATGGCGAGATTTGGTCTAAATATGGGGCACAATTCTTACGCGACAACCAAGACTGGATTGTCTAAAAGCCGTTGGTGCGCTTGACACGAGTGGGGCTATCGTGATGAGCGTAAATTAAGTGCAATTTAGGGCAGTAGCTCAGTTGGTAGAGCGCCGGTCTCCAAAACCGATGGTCGGGGGTTCAAATCCCTCCTGCCCTGCAAAAGCAAATGCAAACAAGGTTTATTGAGTACCGTTTTGAAAGTAGAGATCGAAAGGTAAATGTCTGAGTAAGTGGCCGCTTAAAAAGTTCGAAGACTTCAGCAATGATGTCATCGTGGTTGACGGTCTTTGGGGCTCGGGAAAACAGCTCGTCAGCACCCTTGTCGGCGGGTTTGACCGAGTTGAGCACTTTAAGTACAACCCCGACTACGACTACTTGTGCGCGCTTGATCACTTGGGCTCAATTAATCGAAATGCCTCAACGACTTTGTTGCAATTAATTGCGGGTCGCAACCAGTACTACAACTTGATCGGCCGAGAGGTCAACCTGCGCTGGCGTGATGAGACTGGCCCGCGATATCACCCAACGCCTTTTAAGTTCGTGTCCAGACTCTTC
>CAMAWU010000027.1 GCA_945862025.1 Ferrithrix thermotolerans DSM 19514
GACTCGGCTTAGTAGAACTATTGCAGCCGTTGCTCCGAGCAAAATTACAACGACAGCAAATCTGCGAATATTTCTAACTAAAAATTGCATGATCAACTATTACTTCTATCAATTCGATCTAGTTTTAAAACCTTGTCAGTGTCGTCGCCGATTACTCGCACAGCCTGACCAGAAACACCGCGAGCCCGACTTCTAAACCGAGAGAAGTTTGCTGCGATGATTAGCAACGCAAACCAAACGAATCCTTGAATTAGTAAAAACAAAGAACGCATTGAAGATGTATAAAAACCCAATTCGGCGACGCCCTTAACAGGTGCGTCAAAACCAGTTGTTGCACCAAACGCCGCACGCGGAATCAACCGAGCGCCATCAATCGATAGCCGCCAGTTTTCGTCGAAAGGCACCGATAAATGGACGGTCCCACCTTCAAATGAACTGGTTGCGACTTTATTTGAAACGCTATTTCCATCTACGAATAGTGGCTTTATTGAATGAAGTTGTTGCATAATAAATGCTGGGTCGCCATCTTTTTGACTCGCGACCGATGACTCTTCATCTAACAAACTAACGATCGGCAACCAAGCGGAGTTTTCGAAAATTACAAGATCCTTTGCAAAATACAAACGCCGAAGATCAATTTGATTCGAAAGCGAATCAACAAGTGCAGTAGTTGAAGCACTCGGAGTAGATCCAAGTGGCACCACAATATAACGAATTGCTAGAGGCGCAACTATTCTCCCCAACCGAACAGTGTGGCGGTCCAACAATATATTTAGCGCACGGTCGGCTGCTGAGTTCATTGTCGAGTACTGCGGTGCCCAGTGCGAAATAATATTCACCGGGCCATCGTCAGAAACTCCGTACGAAATTTTGTTGGTGATCGCATTAGTTGAAACTGGCAGTAGATCACTTTCGCCGACAAATAATATTCGGTAGTTTCCTTCTGGTGGATTATCAGGCATCTGCGTAAAAAGTTGCGACACAGTAGAGGCAGGCTGATGCCAGCGGCCATCAGCAACATTCAACAAAGTAGGCAAAATCGCAATCACAACTGCAACGGGCACAAGTATCACAACTGATCTTCGCCAATCAGAATATTTCTTAGTCGAAGTTTCAGAAAAAACGCTGGCACAAGTAGCACTTGCTAACGCCAGACCACAAGCCACTAAAGCCAAAAGAACCGTTGGTTCTGGCATCTGAAAAGGCAATAATCCGCGATCGTCTAAAATTGCCAATAGCAATCCGCCAATAACTAAAAATGCCGAGCGCAGGGCCCAAACGAATCGCCAACTATTGGCAATCAATAGTGAACATGCCACACAGAAATATCCAGCTAGTACAAGTGATGCACCGCTTAGATTGCCAAAGTTCATACTCGCAAGGGCAACCAACCCTAAATTTCTTTCACTTATTAATTGGTCGCTGGCCAGCAATTGCCACCACTGCCCTGAGACAAAGTGCATCGACCACGGAAGATTAATTAACAACGAACCAACAACACCGATAACACCAACTGCAAGCATCATGCCAACAGTTCTTAGCGAAGTGCCGCCAAACATTGAAGCGACCGACCACAACACGACACCGATCAGAGTTGCGATTAAAAGCGCCGGAGCAAACGCACTGACTATCCCAATAATTAAAACCAGACCAGCAATTAATTGCGTTCGACGCGAAATACCAATTTCTATTGATTTTTCAGAGTTATCAATTAATGAATTCGTTGCGGGGTCAACTCGAAGTGCCGGCTGCAAACCTCCTGCTCGTCGTAAAAGATCAAAGACCCATGGCAGTGCGGCAATCGTCAGCAGTGCCGAGAATCTGCCGCGAGCAATTGCGTCGTAAGAGAGCGGCAGAGCGACATACACCGTTGCTCCAACCAAACGAGCGCGACTGTTGAAAAAAGCACCACATAGACGCCACATTCCAAAAAAACCAATAAATAAAGAACCGACAATCATCCAAGTTTGAAGTGCTGCAAGATTGCCTAAAAGCAAAAAGCCCAACAGCGCAAGAATTCCAATTCCGGTTGGATTCGAAGCCGCTTGACCAAAGCCGCTTGACCACCAACCCGAACGATACATTTCAAATAGTGAGGCTGGAGTATTTGTGCCGCCATCAAACGGTAAAAGTTCGCCAACAGTTCGAGTGCCACTACTAATAATTCCACGACTGCCGACAAGGATCAACGCAAAAACTACAAGTGTTGCGATCGCTGATTCTCTAGTCGAACTTTCGCGACTTACTTTTCTCGACTCAGTTACCAAAGTGGTCGGCGATAACTTAGATGAATTAGACGAATCAGATGAATCAAACGATTGACGACGGCGGATAAACCTTGTGATCCGAGCAGAACCTTTTATTTGTAGTTTGCTTATTTCGCTTGGTCGAACACGACGAGCTGGCCCAACCTGACGGCGGCGACGCAAAATATAAGCAGCGTCAACCAACAACGACAACGAGGCTCGAAGGTTTAATAACGATGCTCTGAAAGTACCTCTAAACAAACCAACGAATGTTTCAACCAGCGAAGTCAGCACCATCTGTAACCACACGATCAAGAGTTCAAACCGCCATGTCAGAGTTGCGACCGTTCGCGCTCTATGCCTGGCCGTGAGCGCATTTCTTGCAATATTTGGTGAGCGACTCGCGAACTGCTCTCGATGTCGGGCAACGGCTGCAGGCACGATAATCACTCGTGCGCCACTCAAGTGCGCGCGCCAACAAAACTCTAGGTCTTCACCAAAAAATGGAATTTCAGTACAAAATCCATTTAGTTCGCGAAACAAATCTGAACGAACCAGCATGCAAGCAGAGCTGATATAAAAAACATCTTTGATTGAGTCATGTTGTTCTTGATCGCGTTCGTTGGGTTCGATGAAAGTATCAACTTCTCCACATCGATCTATTCCGAATCCGACCGACTTTAAGATCGCCGTGTTTTCCCACTCAACAAGTTTCGGACCAACCACCGCTGCATTTGAGACAAAAAGTTCATGCACTAACTGGCTTAGAGCAGATGGATGCAGCGCAACATCGTCATGCATCACACAAAATAGACCGCCGTCACCTTCAACAATTCGCTGAGTCTCATTAATTAGTGGGCCAAAGCCTGGGTTGCCCTCAACAATTCTGATTATCGCATTCGGCAAAACAGTCTGAATTTTGTTTACTAACTGCTGTGACACTTGCTTGGTTGCTGGGTCAGTTGTTGCTGGTGTCGTAACAAAAAATATATTGCGGACTGCTGGATAATCTTGGCCAACTATCGAATTGAGTACTTCGTCAAACCACGGTCCTGGTTCGTGAACAACCATTGCAGTCACCACAGGAGGAGCAGAATTCCCCTGCAACTCGGCTTGTTGTGATCTGGTAAAACTCATGGCGTTCTAAGACTACTTGCGGCAATTTATTGGGTAGATCTCTATAAACTAAATGAGGATTGGAGACAGTATGCGTGACATCAATTTGAACGACTTAAAACTTGGACCAGTAAAAGCTCAAGATGTCCTCGCTTTCGCCAAAGATGCAACTTACATTGCGGTCGGATTCGGAATTTTGACATTTCAAAAAGCACAGGTCTGCCGTCGCGAAGCAATGTCTAAATTACAAGACCAAATTGCCAAGCAGTTCTAAGCGCCCTACCTAACAAGTGTCAAGACAACCTACGAGTTCGTCAAGTTCTTCGTTGCCTCCTCCACGCAAACGCGTTGAACTCCCAGAAGGCACAATCGCAATCTCAATTGGCTTGCTTATCGCTGGCTTGACTATCTATGCGTTTTTCAAAATCGGGCAACAGGCACTCGGCCAAGATGGATTTAAACCTCTGGTCTCACTTTGGTTTGTGATGTTTGCGCTCGCGCCAGGATTCTTTTTGCCAGTCGAACAAGAAATCAGCCGTGCGATCTCTCATCGTCGCGCACTCGGCCAAGGCGCAGGACCAGTTGTTAAAAAAGTTGTAATCCTTTGTGGTGCGATCGTCATCGGCTTAGTCGGATCAATTGTCGCTCTCGCGCCATTCGTCAGTAGTAATTTGTTCGAAGGAAACGGAATCGTTACCGCAAGTTTAATAATCGCAATTGCCGTATACGGTGCCTTTTATATGGTCAAGGGCTTGTGCTCTGGGCTCGGAAAATTTAATTCTTACGGTTTTATTGTCGGCGCAGACGGTGCAGTGCGAGTCATAGTTTGTCTCGCTTTATTGATTGCCGGAGTAACACAACTCGGCGCGTACTCACTTGCCGTCGTACTCACGCCACTCGTCGGTGTGCTGGTCATTTTATTTTCTGGTCAATTAAAGCTGCAAGATGGCCCACCAGCATCGTGGTCTGAGATCACACCAAATCTTGGGCTGTTATTAGGCGGATCAATTTTTGCTGCAGCATTAGTCAACGCAGGCCCGATCACCGTTGCGCTTCTCGGAGACACCGCCCCGGCCGAAAATGTAACTTTGTTTGGCAACGCTGTGCTGTTAACTCGCGTACCACTATTTTTATTTCAAGCAGTTCAAGCAGCGTTACTGCCACGACTGACAAGACTTGCAGCCCGTGGCGACATCAAAGAATTTAAAACTGGGTTTCGCCAACTTGTAATTTTGGTTGTGGGTGTTGGAGTGCTCGGCACAGTCGGCGCGTTCGCCATTGGCCCAAATGTGCTTGACCTTGTTTATGGCGGAAGTATCGATCGTCGAACAATCACGCTGCTGGCACTTGCAAGCGGAATCTACATGATGGCTTTAGCGATTGCTCAAGCAGTAATTGCACTCAACGGACATAAACATGTTGCTCTCGGATGGTCGCTTGCGTTCGCTGCATATATTTTGACTGTGTGGCAAGTTAGCGATGACTTATTTTTGCGCGTTGAAGTTGCGCTCGTCACAAGTTCTGTAGTTGGACTAATTTCGTTTGCTGTAAGTTTGCGCTCACAGTTGAGATCTCTATCTCCGACGCTTTGACTCGTAATCTAAATCGTTAGCAACCATCATCTGAATTAAAGTCTCAAAACCAACCTTTGGTGTCCAGCCGAGTTTTGTTCTTGCTTTCGTAGCATCGCCGATCAACAAATCAACTTCGGCAGGGCGAAAGAATCGCTGGTCTTGGCGAACGAATTTTCGCCAGTCATCAAGTTCGGCGGCATTGAATGCAACTTCAAGTAGTTGCTCAATCGAATGCGCTTTGCCGGTAGCAATCACAAAATCGTCGGGTGTTGGTTGTTGCAACATCATCCACATCGCCTCAACATAATCGCCGGCAAAACCCCAATCACGCTTAGCCTCCAAATTTCCGAGTACTAGTTCGCTTTGCAGCCCCAATTTAATTCGAGCAACCGAGTTAGTTATTTTGCGCGTAACGAATTCAAGTCCACGCCGCGGACCTTCGTGATTAAACAAAATTCCAGAGCAAGCAAACATGTCGTAACTTTCGCGATAGTTCACAGTGATGTCGTGAGCGAAAACTTTTGCTACTCCATATGGCGAGCGAGGATGGAACGGTGTCAATTCTGTTTGCGGAGTTTCACGAACTTTCCCGAACATCTCAGATGATGACGCTTGATAGAACCGAATTGGACTTTTTCGCGACCCACCAACGAGCCGAATCGCTTCGAGCATTCGTAACACTCCGAGCCCAGTTATATTGCCCGTAAGTTCGGCTTGATTAAACGACATCGCCACAAACGAAATTGCGCCAAGGTTATATACCTCGTCTGGTTGTGAAATCTCAAGAGCGCTAACCAGACTTGAGAAATCTGCAAGGTCGCCTGGCACAAGTTGAACGAACGGAAACTCATCACGAATGGATTCGGCTTTCGGATTATTCTGTCCCTTAACTAAACCAAAAACTTCATAGCCTTTAGTATTCAGAAATTCGGCGAGATGGCGACCGTCTTGTCCAGTAATGCCCGTGATTAATGCGCGTGTCATAACGACTAACTAATCTACTAGCCCCCACCGATAGCAAGTCGCTTAAGTTTCTTTGTGAGCCCTACGCTCTATGAACATGGTTGCAGAATCAAGTTCAGTTGTAGTTCTGGCTGGTGGCGTCGGTGCCGCCCGATTTCTTCGTGGACTTGCACAAGTTCACAGCCCACAACAAACAATCGCTCTAGTCAACACTGGCGACGACACTGTGTTGCACGGGTTGTATATCTCGCCCGACATTGACACCGTGATCTACACACTCAGCGAGGCGATCGACCAGCAGCGCGGGTGGGGACTCGCCGATGAAACTTGGCGAGCGATGGCTTCGCTCAAAAGATATGTCGATGTGCGACCAGTCGGCTCAATCGCCGCACCCGAGTGGTTTAACCTTGGCGATCAAGATCTTGCGACTCATTTTTATCGCACAGCACGGCGAAGTGAAGGTGCCGATGCTTCTTTGATTACCCAAGAAATTGCCAACGCCTGGAAAGTTGCGCAGCGAATTGTTCCGATGACCAACAGCGATGTCGCCACTTTGGTTGAACTCAGCCAAGATTGCCCGGCAGGAAAAGCAGGAACACAAATTAGCTTTCAGGAATATTTCGTAAAGCATCAGCACAGCGTTGCTGTGAAATCGGTGCACTTTCAAGGCGCAGAAAATGCCAAACCAAATTGCTTGGGCGAACTGCAGCAATCCGAAATAATAGTGATTGCCCCATCTAATCCGATTGTTTCAATTGGTCCAATTCGTGCGCTTGCAGGTATCAACGAATTGTTGTCGGCAAACCGAGACAAAGTTGTTGCGATATCGCCAATTGTTGGTGGTCGGGCACTCAAAGGCCCAGCTGACCGCATGCTCACAGAACTTGGGCATGAATCTTCAGCACTCGGCGTAGCGCGACTGTACGCAACTATCGCTTCAACAATTATTGTTGACACAGTGGACGCCGACCTGAAAGATGCAATTGAGCGTGAAGGTTTGCGCTGCATAGTCACAAATACAGTGATGTCAACTCAAGAAGTCGCTGGTGAACTTGCCAAGACAACTCTTGCCAGCATTTCGGAGCAACGAAAATGAGCCGACTAACAATTTGGGGCGTGCAAGGTATTGGTGAAATAACTCCTCAAGATCAACTCGGCAAAATAATTGCTGATGCGTGTCGGCAAGAACCAAATGGACCACTACAAAACAACGATGTCTTAGTTGTAACGCAAAAAATTGTCTCAAAAGCCGAAGGTCGTTTAGTTGCCATTGACGCAACTGACCCTCTAAGTCATAAGCAATTAGTTGAGGATGAAGCGGTGCGCATCGTGCGACGACGCGGAGATCTAATAATCACCGAAACCAAACACGGATTTGTGTGTGCCAACAGCGGAATTGACTTATCAAATGTTGAACGCGGATATGCAGCGTTGCTTCCAATTGACAGCGATAAATCTGCGCGCCGAATTCGCGACATCATCGGTGCAACCCTTGGTGTAAAAGTTGGCGTAATCATTAGCGACACTTTTGGTCGACCATGGCGAAAAGGACTCACAGATGTTGCGATTGGTGTGGCAGGAGTCGCCGGCGTAGTCGATCTGCGCGGTACACCAGATTCGCTCGGCAGAATTATGCAAGTCACAGAAGTTGCCGTTGCCGACGAATTAGCCAGTGCTGCAGAACTCGTAATGGGCAAATCTTCTGGCGTGCCAGTTGCCGTAGTTCGTGGAGTTGAGCCATCATGGTTTCGTGATTCAGATATCAGCGAATTAGTCAGACCACCACAAGAAGATCTATTTCGCTAATTTTTCTCGAAGCGCAATTTTCTGCAACTGCTTAAATTTGTCGCAAGTTTTCTAAGTTAATTCTTCCATCAGTTCGGCAATGCCAGCGCGAACCGAAGTCCAATGCGACCAGCCGAGTTGAATTCGCGCTCGCGTTGAGTTGACAGCGTTGCGCTGCAACTCACCATGGCGGGCCACAACCGACTTCGCTTTCAAAGTTGTTGGTTCGCCCATCAGTGTCCACAAATCCTGAATAGTTGTTTGAACTCCAGTACCAATATTGATCAATAATCCCCCACCTTTTATTGTTGCGCGCGAAAGCGCATCGACTGCGTCATCAATAAATAAAAAATCGCGAGTTTGGCGACCGCTACCAAAAATCATTGGATCAGTATGACTAAGAATTGAATCTGCAAACGCGGCAACTACTCCATCGCTCGGGCGTTGTCGCCTGCCATAAACATTTGTCATTGCCAAAGCCGTAAATTCGACATCGTAACTTTCACGATAAATAATCAAAAAATCAAGAAGCGCATTTGCCATCACATGAGAAACACTCATCGGGTCTGGCTCACGACCTTCTTTTACCGGCAATTGCCGTGCCGGAACTTCTCCGTACAACAAACCTGCTGGTATCGCTACAACTACTTTTTTGATTTTATGTTTTTGAGCAGCGTTAAGTACCGCAAGCAACGAACTTGCCGACGACAAAATTTCACTAGTTTGAGTCACTCCTGGTGGAAGCAGTGCGAGATGATAAATAATTGATGGTTGGCGCAATTCAATTAGATCAGAAAACTCTGGTGCCAAAACATCGAGATGATGAAACCGTAAATCTCCACCGCTCGACCTAGCTTCGCTGAGATTTGCGAGAGTTCCAGTAGACAAATTGTCAACAACTTCAACATTGTGACCGTCAGCAAGCAGTCGATCAACCAAGTGCGATCCAATAAAACCTGCACCCCCACAAACAAGAGCACTATTTTGGAGCGTCATCTAATTAGTTGTGCACTTTTCGGCTAGTCGATTAGCGGCCAGTTGATCATCTGCCAGTCGTTTGGTTTGGATCAGGTATTTTCGCATCTCTCAGTACTGCCCCAGAACCTACTTCACCTTCCGAACCAATCAAGCAAGAAGAAATCTGTGCGAATGTACCGACATGTCCCATAACTGCACTGTCTATCACAACCGCATCTGCGTCAACTTTCGCACCTGCAATTAATACGCTACGCACGATTTGGGCACGCTCACCGACTACGCAGCCTGGGCCGATCGTACTTTGTTTAATGATTGCACTCTGATCAATTCTCGCCGTTGGATCAACTGGTGTCACCTGATAAATACTGTTTCGCGAAAGCAGTTCTACATTGCTTCGCACATAAGTATCTGGACGACCGGCATCAATCCAATAATCATCCGTTGGATATGCAAAAAGCTCACCTTGCCGAACCATCTCAGGAAACGTCTCTCGCTCAATTGAAAGTGGTGCAGTTCCTGGCATGCGTTCTAACGCCGAAGCCTCGAAAATATATGTACCACCGTTCACATGGTGCGACAGAGTTTCTCCTGCACCTGGTTTTTCGACAAATCGAATAACTTTGCCAGAAGTTTCGGTTTCAACAACACCATATTGAGATGGGTCTGCGACAGGCGTTAGATGTATTGTGCCTTTGGCTTTTGCTGACCGATGAAATGAAATCAGTTCTGCAACATCTAAATCGGTCAGGATGTCTCCATTAGCCACTACAAAAGTTTCGCCGCGCTTGTAAATACCTGCTTGTCGTGCAGCAAACCCGATTGCACCTGAAGTATCAAGCGGACGGTCTTCTACGGCGTAACTCAATTCAACTCCAGCGCATTGATGTGTCGGAAACGCATTTAGAAATGGTTCAGGTTTAAAACCAAGTGACAAAACCGCGTGCGTTATGCCACCTTTTGCCAACGACATCATCAATCGTTCTAGAAGTGGAAGATTACCAACTGGTAATAATGGTTTTGGCGAATTAAAAGTCAGTGGTCGAAGTCGCGTACCAAAACCGCCGACGAGCACAACTGCGTGCATGCCAGATCTTCCTAGGGTTTAAGTGTTAGTAGTTTTAGATCAGATGTTGTAACTGGTTGTGGTGCATCAACACCTTTTGCCACAAACGCAAGTGTTATCGCCATGCCGTCACCCGAGAGTCGAACCTTGCCGAGATCTGCAATTGAAATCTTTGATGATGAAACTTCAGTATCCCAAACCGAAACCTGCACCGACGCTTCTTTGTCGCCGCACTTTGTATCTGTCTCTGTGATGGTTTCACCATTATTGATGGATGCTGGAAATTTAATTGAATTATTCGTTACTTCTAAACCGTAAAGATCAAAAATTGTTTGCAAGTTTGCACGACGCTCACCAGAAAGAACTTGCGGCTCCCAACGGACAACACCTTGCGACTCGATGTATGCACCTGCTTTTAGTGTTGCCGCATCAGTACCGACATCTTGGCCTGCTGGCAAAGTATCAATGAACTGATCGCACTTATAAACACCGAAAGCAGTGAAATAGTTTTGTTTTGCAGTATCAAGTGCACTCACTTGCTCTTGACTTTGTCGGGCATAAGCGATCAGGGCCACACCAAGAATAAGAAGTACAAAAATCACAGTCGGAAACAATGTTCCACCCTGCATTCGAACCTTTCGTCCCTTGCTGTTTTTACTTACTGCAGCAAGCCGCGCGATTTTTTTAGCAGAAGATGAAGTACTCACGAAGAAGAAATGCTACCGTCTCAACCCGTGTACAAGGCTTCATAGCGTTGCGCCACAGAACCCGCAGACGCGTGGCCCTCTACCCAAATTCGTCCTCGCTCGCCCATTTCGCTAAGTAATTTATGGTCTTGAGCCATTGTTTTCAATGCGGATATAAATGCCGCCGAGTCGTCTGGCTCGACGCAAACCCCAGCTTGAGACGCCGCCAAAATTCTCGGTACTTCCGTATCTAAATCAACGGCAGCACAAACAGGACGGCCAGCCGCAAGGACTGAATATGTTTTGGATGGCACACTCACCGAACCAAGCCCGCGCTTTAGCGCAACAACATGGATATCTCCAGTTGCCAACACTTCACTTAACCGCGAGACATCTTGGTAGTCACCGAATTTTAAGTTGCTTAGACCTACACCAAAACTGATTAAGGATTTGCGAGCCGCGCCTTCACCATTGATAACAAAAAATAAATGTGGCAACTCTTTTGCAGCCGCAATCATCATCTCAAGTGATTGCGAAAACCCAACATTTCCGGCATACATCACAATCAGTGAATCATCAATGCCAAGTTCTGTTCTGTAGTTAGTCATCCGCGACATTGGCGTTATTGCTTGTGTGTCCACAAAGTTCGGAATTACTCGCACACGATTATGAATGCGCTGGTCTAACTTTCTTTGCACATTGTTGGCTAGATCATCGGACAACAAAACTACTAAGTCAGAGTTTTGATAGCTAACTCGCTCAAGCCACTTGGCTGCTTTAATAATTATTTTATTTGAGATCGCACCGGTTTCAATTGCGGCGTCCGGAAAAATATCTTGAATATTAAAAACTAGTTTTCCTCCACGAAACAACTTTGTTAGTCGGCCAGTCAGACCGAGTGTCAACGGTGGCGACATTGCTAAAACGCCATCTACGCGACGCGGAAACCCACCAGCAACCAGACTGCGCAGACCGACAATTGCACTAAATAAAATAAATCCAACTGCCCGACGCAGTAAATTCAATTTCGTCTTTCCAGCGAATGGCTGAACACGGGTAATTGAACCCCACTGAGTTTTTTCAACTCTCCATAACGCTCCTGACCAGCCTTGTTCAACTTGATGTTTGCGATACCACGGCAGCGATGTGACCACATGTATCTCATGGCCAAGATTTGCTAGTTCGTGCACAATTCTTGTCATCACAACACCGGTCGGTGCCATATCGGGCTCAAAATGTGGACATAAAACCACTAATCGCAATTTATTCAACATCAAAGTGCCGCTTCATAAGCGCTCAGTAGATCACTGCCAGAGTTTTTAACCGAATAATGCATCGCCCGAAGTTTCCCAGCCATGACAAATTTTTCACGCTTTGCGTCGACAACTTGTAGAGCATCGGCCCAAGCATCTATTTCAAGTGGCAAAACTAAACCAGCATCACTGATTACTTCAGGTAACGATGCACAGTTACTCGCAATAACTGGTGTTCCAAGAATCATTGCTTCGATCACAGGTGCCCCAAAACCTTCGTACAAACTTGGAAACACAAGTGCGTTTGCCAATTTCATCAATCCATCTCGATCAGCGTCAATAACACGACCGATTCGCACAACTCGTTCATCTAAATTAAGGCGACGAACTTCGCGCATGAAGTCTTCTTCTGCTCGACCTCTTCCACCGGCACAAACAAGCACAAGATCTTTTTCAGTCCAATGAGATTTCATCAGTTGCAATAAGAATCTGTGATTTTTATGTGGATGAGTAATCGCCGGCAAAAAAATTACTTTTTTATCTGTCAGTCGCAGTCGATGTCGTAGTTCTTCTTCGGTTGTCGCATTTTTGCCGACAGTTTCATCAACACCATGGCGAACAACACAAATCTTGTCGGCTTTCAAACCGAATGATTCAACCAATCGTTCTCGCACATACTCGGTTGGCGTCGTAACGATTGATGCTCGAGCCAGCGAACTTGGAATAACTTTGCGCAGATATCCCAGTCGCACACGACTGAAATTTTCAGGAAACGAAAGATACTGCACATCGTGCATCGTCACGACTGAGCGTGCAGCACCAAATCTCGGCAACGTTCCACCGCCATGGTGCATCAGATCGAATTTGCGAGATTTCTTTGCAAGCCATGTTTGTTCAAGTGCGATTCGCGCCGCGCGATTTCCGCTGTGTGCTGGAGCCTCAATGCACTTATAGATCTTGGCTATCTCAGGGTGATGTAACGCGAAACCTGGTTGTGTGAACAGCGTAATTTTGTAGTCAAGATTAATTTTTGCGTCTAGCGACGCTCCCACCAATTGGCGAATCAAATATTCTTGCGAGCCACCTACTTGACCCGTACGCAACCACAATAAGTTGACCCCAATCTGCATTGATTTCACCTGAGCACCTCGTCATACACAGCCGCGGTTCGCACTGCTGTTTGGTGCCACGTCATCTCGGCAGCTCGTTTGCGCCCAAGTAAGACAAGTTCGTCTCGCCGATTCAATGCCTCAGTTACTCCGCTGGCAATACTTGCAACATCAAATTGATCCACGAGCACCGCTGCGCCACCAGCAACTTCTTGTGTTGATGAACCACGACTAGTCACGACGGGCACACCATGACTCATCGCTTCAAGAATTGGCAAACCAAAACCTTCCATAAGAGACGGGTAACAAAATGCGCTCGCATTTGAATATAGAACGCCGAGATCACTAGCCGCGACGAAACCAAGAAATTTAACGCGAGTTGAAGTTTTCGATTTATCGTTTGTTATCGAATCAAGTTTTAAGTCTCCCCAACCAGTAGCGCCAACGACAACTAGTTGTGGCGCCGAATCACCAAGAGTTTCGAGCGCAGCCACCAGCCGCGAAAGGTTTTTCCGTGGCTCCAAGGTGCCGACATACAAAAGATACTCGCCCGATAAACCCAAACGATCAAGAACTTGCGCTGCGTTCGGTGCAATCACCGGCGCATTCACCCCGAGCGGCACATGACTTAAACGATCGGCCGAAAAACCAAATTCAAGACAGTCCTGAAGCGTCGCTTGTGACGAACACAACAAAATTTCTGCACGTTTCAATAAAACTGTCAAACTTCGCCGAAACACTGAGTTACCACGACGGCTAAAGAATTCTGGATACTTCAAAAATGCCAAATCATGAACCGTCGCGACCATTTTTGTGCGAGACGCAAAGGGAATTATCGATGTGCAATGCAAAAGATCAATTTCGCCAGTCGCACGTTCTACGCGTGGAGCACGAAATCGCAGTGACGCTTCATAAAGCGCAGCACCATGCAATGCAAGTTGCTGCACGTTTATTGGTGGCGCATATGAAGAGGCTGGCTCACCTTGATTGTTTCCCGCTACACCAATGAGTTGTACATCTGGTCGTGCACCTGACATCGCTCTGGCAACTTCTATTGCCGCGGTCGCAGTCCCACCTGGCACGCGATGCCAACACTGCTCTAATGAGTAAGCCACGCGCACGCCTTCTATTCTGCCCGCCTTGGCTTCGTATCAGGTGTAACACCTATATTGCCAAACACATTGCGTTAAAAGCCCTACTGCTAGTCGCAGTAATTTGAAGCGTACGATGTTACCTGTATGAGTGAAAGATCTTCATCTCCGAAATTTTGGAAAGATCGTGTCGTAGTTGTCACCGGCGGAAACGGCTTTCTCGGACGAAATGTTGTCGATGCTTTCAACCAAGCAGGCGCCAAAGTTATTGCGCCTCGTCGCAGTGAGGCAGATCTAACACAGCCTGGTGTCGCCCTTGAGCTATTTACGAAATACAAACCGAGCCATGTTGTTCATCTTGCAGCGCGAGTCGGCGGAATCGGCTACAACCAAATTGCTCCTGCTCCGCTTTATCTTGACAACTTGATGATGGGCACGCATACGATCGAGGCTGCTCGGGCAGTTGGCGTTGAAAAAACAGTTCTGCTTGGCACCGTTTGCAGTTATCCGAAATTTACGCCTGTGCCGTTTCGTGAAGAATCAATTTGGGATGGTTATCCAGAAGAAACGAATGCTCCTTACGGCATAGCCAAAAAAGCGTTGCTTGTTCACGCGCAAGTGAATGCGCAACAATACGGTCAGCGCTTTGCGTTTTTGATTCCGACAAATCTTTTTGGGCCCGGCGACAAGTTTCATCCGGACGTATCGCATGTGATTCCGGCGCTAATTAAAAAATGCGTAGAGGCTAAAGAACAAAACCTCGAAAAAATTGATGTTTGGGGCACTGGCTCGGCAAGTCGAGACTATTTATATGTCAAAGATGCCGCGCGAGCAATTTTGTTGGCAGCCGAACTGCACGACTCAAGTGAGCCACTGAATCTTGGCAACAATCGCGAAATCACGATCCGCGAAACTGCTGAAACAATTGCTCGTATCGTCGGGTTTACTGGTGAACTCGTTTGGGATTCATCACGACCTGACGGTCAACCACGAAGACGCGTGGATGCATCTCGTGCGGAGCGCGAACTTGGTTGGCGTGCAACAATGAATTTTGAAGAAGGTCTAGGCGAAACAGTTAAGTGGTTCATATCTAATCGCCAAGAAGCGTTACTTTTACCCGCTTAATATCGTGAGTTTTCCTCCACCGCAAATTCCTCCACCGCTGCCACGCGCGACGCAGTCCGCACCAGAAAGCAAAAAACGATTCAATCATCAAAGACCTGTCTTTCGAAAAACCTCTAGTAGCAAAACAAGTTTTACCAATGCGATCGTTTCAATAAATGTCGGTTTATACCTTTGGATGTCAATAACAAATTCTGCAACTGCGTCAGACAATTTTGTAATTGCAAAATACTTTCTCGAGCAAGGTGAGTGGTACCGATTAATTAGTTGTGGTTTTGTGCACTTTGGACTTTTTCATGTGGCGATGAACATGTTGCTGGCTTTTCAATTGGGTCAAATGTTTGAACTCCAGATCGGCTCGCTGCGTTTTGGATTGCTTTACTTTGCTTCACTAATCGGTGGGTCTGTTGGCGCACTGATGCTCAGCCCAAATAGCGCGACTGGTGGGGCGTCGGGTGCTGTCTTTGGTTTGATGGCTGCCGCAGTTGTTGGTATGCGACAAGCAGGGCAAAACCCAATGCGCAGCGGTCTGGGTTTAACTTTTGTAATCAATATTGTGATCACTTTGGCAATCCCTGGAATTTCAATTGGCGGACACTTTGGTGGCGCTGCAATTGGCGCCATCTGTGGCGCTGTCGCACTTGCGCCAAATAAACGGTTGATTCCCAAGACGCTCGGCGTAGTCGTGCCAATCGTGATTAGTGCTGCACTGATTTACGCTGCTGTAATTTTTGTTAACGCGTAACACCCTGGCGTTACTGTTGCGCAATGCTTGAAACAATCACACCACCAATCGATGTGCCGCGCGCGCAACTAGACCCGATTTTGACCCAATCCGAAAAGTTATCTGTATTTTCGTTGGCGTTGATGCGACCACTGCGAGACGAAACAATCATTCTTTGTTGCGACGAACTTCAACGAGGTGTCGGCATTTTCGCCTTCGACTCAAAACTTCAGCTCAGCGCAATAATTGATCGAGTTATTGGTTCGGCGATCAACATTGAGTCAGTTGTAACAATTTGTTTATGCACTTGTCGATCTGGTCTTGGTCGACAACTGACAGACGAAATTCAATTTAAGTTTGCAAAGACTCGCTGCCAAGATGCAGGCATCGCTCTAGTTGATTGGTTCATCGTCGCCAAAGGCGATGTGTACTGTCTGAATTAACTAGCTGTGGCAGCCGCAGCCAGAACCGCAACCACCCATTTTTGGCGCTGGCATTGACGGCGCCGCACCGGCACTAGATCCGCCACCAACAGAAGCAAACACCGAAAGTAAGCGCACTGAGTTCTCGTGGCCTTGCGCGCACTTTGCTGGCTCATTGGCCTGCGACATTGCGCGACGCTCTTCAAAGGTCTCGTCACATGTTCGGCATCGAAACTCGTAAACGGGCATGATCGCAGTCTAGATGCGAGCAAACATGGTTTAATGAATCGTGCCCTCAGCCGTAAAATTAACCGTGTTATCAGTGCCGTTATCAGCGCCGTTATCTTCGATTGAGACTTCTCCGAGCACGGTCATTGATCGTCAAACAGAACATGTTTTGCAAACCGGCAAACCATTGGTTGCCCATATTGTCAAAACAGAACGCGACGAGTCGGCCGCAGCCAAAGTTCTTGAAGCCCGAATTAATGGCACACCAATTGAAGCACTGTGCGGACATGTTTGGGTGCCATCGCGTGATCCAAAACAATTGCCTATGTGTCAGGCTTGCAAAGAGATCTACGAAATGTACCGAGGCTTCAACGACGGACTCAACGAACAGCCAGACGAATAAAGTTAGCTAAGTGCCAGATCTCAACTTTCTGATCTCGTTTGCAATTGCATCGCTTGCACTTCTTGTGATCCCTGGTCCTGCTGTTCTATACATAATTAATCGCAGTGTGTCTGATGGACGCTCGATTGGGTTCGCAGGGGTGCTCGGCATTGAACTCGGAACATTCATGCATGTGTTGGCTGCCACCGCAGGATTATCGGCAATTCTCGCTGCATCACCTAGTGCATTTAACGCTGTCAAATATTCTGGCGCGGTGTATCTAGTTTTCATTGGCTTGCGCACGCTGATACGTCGGCCAGCAATCATTGATGCATCTGCCAGTTCAATGACCAAGGCTCAAGCATTTCGTCAGGGTTTCATCATCAACACACTTAATCCAAAAATTGCACTTTTCTTTCTTTCATTTTTGCCTCAGTTCATTGATCAAGACAAAAGTTCAAATGCGCTTCAAGCATTAACGCTCGGCACAGTATTTGTAATTTGTGGTTTTTTCACCGATGGAATCTACTCGCTTACCGCGAGCTCATTACGCGAAGTTCTTGTCAAAGGAAAGACCCTGCCTTTCGTACAGAGATATATTGCTGGTGTCGTATTTGTTGTGCTCGGATTAGTCGCTGCTCTAGCGAAAATCTCTTGAACTAACACCATGAACATTAATTTTCAGTTCACTTAAATGTTCGGCGATGATATTTACTACTCCTTGAACAGACTCGATTCGACCTCGAACTACTAAGGCTGAAGCGTTTATCGCAATGTTGCGAAAACGCCTCCAGCAACCTTGTGAGACGATCACATTTATTAAACCAGTTTCGTCTTCAAGGCTTATAAATGTCACACCACGTGCTGTTGACGGACGTTGACGGTGTGTCACAACACCACCTACAAATATTCGCGAGCCACTCTCGATGTTAGGCAAGTCGATGGCGGTAAGCACACCAAGTTTTGTTAACTGACTGCGCACGAACTGAGTCGGGTGTCCATCTGGTGAAATACCAGTTGACCATAAATCGCAAATAGATTCTTCGATTGGTTGCATACCAGGCAGTTGCGGCGACTCACTGCCAGTTGTAACACCAGCAAGTCGGTCTGGTCGACTCTGAATCACTGCCCCTGCCGACCATAAGGCATCTCGACGCGATACATCAAAACATTGTGTGTAGACACCTGCTGTTGCCAATGTTTCAATCTGTGAAAGATTTAGTTGTGGCACACGACGAACTAGGTCTTCCATGCTTGTAAACGGCCTTGCTACTTCTATTGCTTGTGCCAGTTCGCTACCGACACCACGCACACTTGAAATGCCAAGACGCACCGCGAACCCACCAGTTGACTCGTGACATAGTTCTAAAGTTGCACCGGCTTTTGATGCATTCAAATCTGGACTATGTACGACCACTCCGTGTCGACGAGCATCACGCACAAGCGAGTGTGGCGACCAAAAACCCATTGGCTGCGCATTTAACAATGCCGCGTAAAACGACGCTGGCTCGTGATATTTGATCCACGACGAGGCGTAGACAAGATAAGCAAAAGAAACAGAATGGCTTTCAGGAAACCCATAATTCGAAAACGCCTGCATCTTTTCGAAAATCTCATCAGCCACTGGGCCGACGACCCCGCGTTGCGACATGCCGTCATAAAGTCGTTGCCGAAGTCGCTCCATTCTTAGATGCGAACGCTTTGAGCCCATTGCTTGGCGCAATTCGTCGGCTTGTGTTGCAGTGAACCCTGCAATATCAATCGCCATTTGCATTAACTGTTCTTGAAACAGTGGCACACCCAAAGTTTTACCCAAACTATTTTCTAGCAATGGATGTAGATACGTAACTGGTTCTTCACCGTTGCGCCGACGAATGTATGGATGTACCGAACCACCCTGAATTGGGCCAGGGCGAATTAACGCAACTTCAACGACTAGATCATAGAATCTTCGTGGCTTAAGGCGTGGCAACGTTGCCATTTGGGCACGCGACTCAATTTGAAAGACACCAACTGTGTCAGCACGACACAACATTGCATAGACATCATCATCTTGCGGAATCGTTGCAAGATCAATTTTTTTACCACGAAACTCGGCGATTAAATCAACTGCATTGTGTAGAGCCGAAAGCATGCCTAAGCCAAGTAAATCAAACTTAACCAGACCGATCGTCGCGCAGTCGTCTTTATCCCACTGCAACACACTGCGATCTTTCATTCGTGCCCACTCAACTGGGCAGACCTCACTGATTGGGCGATCGCAAATCACCATGCCACCAGAGTGCAC
>CAMAWU010000028.1 GCA_945862025.1 Ferrithrix thermotolerans DSM 19514
TGTGACTCGTCAATGCCAGCATTTGCAATGATCGCGCGGCCTTCAATGGCGTTTGTGCCGTCAAGGCGAATCACGATCGGTGCACGCAGTTTGACGCGTTTCATTGCTTCGACGATGCCTTTTGCGACTTCATCACCACGCGTGATGCCACCGAAAATATTAATGAAAATACTTTTTACTTTCGTGTCCGAGTTGATAACTTCAAGCGCAGCCGTCATCAGTTCGGCGTTCGCACCACCACCGATATCTAAAAAGTTAGCGGCTTTACCGCCAACTTGATTGACAACATCAAGCGTGCTCATCGCCAAACCGGCACCATTGGCAATGATCCCAACTGTGCCATCAAGACCGATGTATTGCAGATTCTTTTCGCGGGCAAGTTTTTCGCGCTCGTCAAGCTCTTCGGTCGCGCGGTATTCATCCCACTCTGGGTGTCGAAACGCTGCGTTATCGTCGAGTGTCACTTTGGCGTCAAGTGCATGCACTTCGCCGTTTGGTTTTAAAATCAGTGGATTAATTTCAGCCAAGTCGCAATCACCCTTGGTGAAGCACTCATAAAGTTTGACGAGCATTGCTGCAACACCGTCGATTGCTTTTTGCGAAATTTGCGCGTCGACAACAGCGCGTCGCGCAGTTTCAAGACTCAAGCCTTCAATTGGGTTGACATATAACTTGACGATTGCAGTTGGGTCAGTGACCGCAACTTGCTCGATCTCGACTCCACCTTGTGCTGAGAGCATCAGCAGATGTCGCTTAGCAGAGCGGTCGAGTGTGAACGATGCATAATATTCTTCGGCGATGTCTGATGCATGTTCAACCCAAATGCGTTTGACAACATGACCTTTGATGTCCATACCCAAGATATTGCTCGCGTGCGTGCGAACTTCTTCTGCGTTGTTGGCTAATTTGATTCCACCTGCTTTGCCACGGCCGCCGACTTGCACTTGGGCTTTAATCACAACCGGGTATTGAGCAAGTTCTGCTTGTTTAACCGCCTCGTCAACAGTTAATGCGACACCACCAGCAGATACGGCAATGTCATAGCGCGCGAAATATTGCTTGCCTTGATATTCAAATAAATCCACGAACTTCCTTTTTTAATTTTGCCTAATTGGTGCTTGAGTCAAGCGCCAACTCTAACCATTTTGCGATTTCACCAAGCGACGAACCAGGGCCGAAAATTTCACCAACACCCTGTTGTTTGAGCGTGACGATGTCTTCAAGTGGAATAACCCCACCACCAAAAATTAATACATCGCCAAGTTTTCGGGTTCGCAATTCTTCCATCACACGAGGGAACAAAGTCAAATGTGCCCCTGAAAGCAATGAGAGACCTATTGCATCGGCATCTTCTTGCAGCACCGTTTCGGCGATCTGCTCGGGGGTTTGGTGCAAACCCGTATAAATGACCTCAAATCCGTGATCACGCAGGGCGCGGGTGATCGTTTTGGCCCCTCGATCATGGCCATCTAGGCCAGGTTTTGCAACGACGACTCGATAATTTCGTTTCACGACTTATTAACCTTACGACATGAAACGAGTCGAATTCACATCGCCAATTTCACGAGCGATCATGCCAATTATTGGCGGTATCGCAGGTTTCGCATTGCTTTTTGGAGTGACGTGGATTTTGGCAAGCACATCAACTAAAAATCGTCAGAGTCAGCCTCAGACGATTCCGCAAACTTTTGAAATTGGGGAAGTAAAAGATGTCGCCAAAAGCATCGACCAAGATGGCCCAATTTTGTACCCAGACTTACGCGACGCAACTGGCAAGCGTTCGATCGTGATTGACCATACAGGCACCAACCCAGCAAAGGGCTGGCAGGTTTACTATGCCTACCCTGCAGACCGCACCGAGACCTGCTTAGTTGAGCATCTTAAAAAGTCTCGCAACTTTAAAGACTGCGATGGTCGAACGATTGCAGTTGAACAACTAAAACTTCCACTTGATGTGAGACCAATTATCGAAAATCTTAGAACACTTTTAATTGATTTGCGCGCCGGCTAAATAACTAGTTTATTTTTTTAAGCGGCGCCCACGCCAGCGCCAAATGTTTCGTACCGTGCTTTGCAAATTCAATCGCTGCTTCTGTTGTCTCGCCAGAACCACGAATGTTGATAATCACACCTTCACCAAATGATGGGTGTTCAACATCGTCGCCGACTTTTAGACCTGCGTTTGCGCCGACCATATCTTGCGCTGTGCCACTGTCGCGACGATATTTCGGAATCGTCGCTCGTGTCCATTCAATTTTTTGGCCAGTGCTCTGATCTGCACTCGGACGAAAACCGCCTCGACCTTGATCGGCACCAGAGTCAATACTGCCTTCGCGTTGCAACAACTCACTTGGTATCTCATCTAGAAACCGCGACGGAGGGTTGTATTGCTTTGAGCCGTACAAGTTGCGGCTCCAGGCGTGCGACAAAAACAATTTCTCTTTTGCGCGAGTAATGCCGACATACGCCAAACGACGTTCTTCTTCAAGTTCGTTCTGATCTGTCAATGCGCGACTATGCGGAAATATTCCTTCTTCTAAACCGACAATGAATACAACGGGAAACTCAAGACCTTTTGCAGCATGCAGTGTCATCAAAGTCACATGATTGTCAGAATCAATTTGATCGGTGTCGGCGACGAGTGCAACTTGTTCTAAAAATTCATCAACTTGTGTGAACTCACTGGCACTACCAATAAGTTCAGATAAGTTTTCGTGCCGACCCGCAGACTCAACAGTGTCTTCGGCTTCAAGTTCTTTGAAATAACCGCTGGCTTCGAGCGCGTGACGCAATACAGGCCCAGGCCCTTGGCCAAGTCGCGATTCGAGATCATCGATTAACGCAACAAACGCAGCGATGCCTTTTGCCCCAGCACCACCAACACCGGCCTCAGTTGCACGGCGCAACGCCAATGCAAAAGAAATTTGTTGACTTGCGGCGAAAGCATCAATGCGATCAACTGTTGTGTCGCCAATGCCGCGCTTAGGTACGTTTAAAACGCGCTTCAGGCTGACTTCATCGAGCGGATTTGCCGCACAACGAATATAAGCGAGCGCATCTTTGACTTCACGTCGATCGTAGAACCGCGTGCCGCCAATAACTTTGTACGGCACACCAGACTGCATGAAACTCTCTTCAAGCACACGGCTCTGCGCATTGGTGCGATAAAACACAGCCATCTCACGCCACTGGCGCGCGTCAGACTCATGCATTTGTTTAAGTTGCGAAACAGTCCAGTTTGCTTCGTGATATTCATCGTCTGCATAAAACCGCACGACGCGGTCGCCTTTGCCAAGTTCTGTCCAGAGTTCTTTGGGTTTACGTTCGGCGTTATTGGTTATCACCGCGTTGGCGGCATCTAAAATTGTTTGCGTGCTGCGATAATTTTGCGCCAACACAACAACGGTCACTTCAGGAAATGCAGTTTCAAACTGCAAGATATTTCTAAAATCGGCACCGCGAAAGCGATAAACAGATTGGTCTGTATCGCCCACGACGCAGACGTTGTGTTGTGCGCTGGCATCATCAGCAGATGCAAGCCTGAGCACGATTTCATTTTGCGCCATGTTCGTGTCTTGATATTCGTCAATCAAAATATGTTCAAAGCGTTGTTGATATTGCGCCAGAATATCTTTGTGCTGACGAAACAACTGCACCGTGTTGAACAACAAATCATCAAAATCCATTGCGCCAGCTTTGATCAAGCGATTTTGGTATTCACGGTATATCTCTGCGTATTTTGTATCAAATACATTTTCGGCTTGCGCGGCGGCATCGTAGGGCGACATCAATTCGTTTTTCCATAAACTTATTCGCGCCTGCACACCGCGCGCCGGAAACCGCTTCGCATCAAGCCCAAGATCGCGAATTACATAACCGATTAATCTTTTTGAATCCGATTGATCGTAAATTGAAAATGTCTTTGGAAACCCAATCTGCTCAGCCTGCATTCGCAAAATTCGCACACACGCAGCATGAAAAGTGCTAACCCACATGCGTTCAGCAACTTTGCCAACAAGTGCTTCGACTCGCTCACGCATCTCTCCCGCTGCTTTGTTAGTAAACGTGATCGCCAAAATTCGCATCGGGTGAGTGCCCTGGCTGATCAGATGCGCCACGCGGTGCGTCAACACGCGGGTCTTGCCCGAACCTGCGCCAGCAATCACCAGCAACGGCCCGCTCGGGTGCAGCACGGCGTCTTGTTGATCTGGGTTCAAAGACGCGATGTCTAGAGAAATATCGGGTTTATGCTCTGTCACTACCCCTGCAGACTAGAGGCAGGGTATGCGCTTATTGCGCCGCATATTCAAGCAGAATCGTGTGTCGTGACTAGTAAAGAAAAACTTTTTATTTTGTTACCGCCCTCCGAGGGCAAAGCCCCATCAGGTGCGACCAGCACGAAATTTAAAGAGACAGATGGCAAATTCGGTAAGTCATTAGCAAAACAACGTGCCGAGATTATTTCTGCTTTACGGATACAAAACGGTGGCTCGCAGAAACTTCTCGGCGTGTCTGGCACACATCTGTTGAGAGCGCAACAGGCCAATCTGGCGTTGCGCGGTGCAAAAACTCTGACCGCTCGCGAGCGATACACCGGCGTCGTCTGGGATCATCTCGATCTTGCGTCGTTAACGAGCGCACAACAAAAATTTGCAGATGCGAACATCATTGTTGTTTCTGGATTGCTTGGCTTAGTTTGTGCTGGCGATGCAATACCCGACTATCGTCTAAAAATTGGCGCGTCACTTGCACCAATGGGCAAACTTTCAACTTGGTGGCGCGAAGCTATTTCACTGACATTAAATAAATACTGTGCAGGCGCGGTGGTGATTGACTTGTTGCCGCAAGAACATTCGGCTGCATTCGTGCCAAATGAGAACCTACTCAACAGATATTTCAGAGTTGACTTGGCGACCAAATCTGGCACCGCAGGTGGGCACGACGCCAAGGCAGCCAAAGGTCTACTAGCGCGTCACTTAGTTACGAATCACAGCAATCCAGATGCGGCATTGAAAACTTTCAAAGATCCTAAATTTAAGGTCCGGGTTTTAAAAAAGTTTTAGTTTTAGAAACTCGATTACACGTTGCACGCCAAGTTCTTGACGTTGCTCGGTCAGAACTGCGTGATCTGATTTTTTTGTTGATTCAAACTCAACTGAGATAAATGCATCGCCAAGCAATTTGCGAAGTTCAGCAAACCGCGTGCCAACAAGTTTGTCTCCAGTAAAACGCAGACCGAGTACTTGGCAGCCCTCGCTGGCGCGTTGTGCAACTCGCGTTGCGTCTTGCGGCGAAAGACCCAAATCAGCTGAGCGCTTGACACCAACCGCAAACGGCAGTGACGGTTGCGAGATCACGGGCGCGACAACGATGTCATCAACCATCATCCCGAGAGCAAAACCACCGCTAAAACACATCCCGATTGCGCCAACGCCTTTGCCACCGAGTTCGTCGTGAAGTTGTTTGGCTAGTGCCCGCAACCAAGATACAACCGGCGAAGTTTGGCCTACAGCCATTGTCGTGAACTCTCTCGAGATACAAACTTTCAACATCGACGAAGCAATATATTGACCACTCGGTGCCGCGCCAGTTGTACCCACAAGCAATGGCATCACAACGGTAAACCCAGCATCAACAACTTCGTTGGCGAATTTTTCAACTGCTGGTGTGATGCCAGGTATTTCATGAACGATAATTACGCCAGGCCCAGATCCTTTACGAAATATTTCGTGGGTTATTTCACCCGCAGAAAACTCAGAACGCAACCAGTTGAACATTTTTTTATATTACTTGGGCCGACCGACGCCTGTAACTTTCGACCAGGTGATTGCGTAAACTTTCACAACATCGCCTGTTCGTGGTGACGCAACTGCTTGTCCGCCACCAAGATACATTGCGACGTGGCTGACTGGGTTGTGCGTAAAAATCAAGTCACCCGGCTGCGCCGAAGAAGTTGGAACACGAGTTAATCCGTCATATTGCGAGCGCGACGAGCGCGGAATACTCACGCCAGCTTTACTCCATGCATACGCCATCAATCCAGAACAATCAAATGCGTCACCAGGCGAAAGCGCACCATACTGGTAACGCACACCAAGTTGAGACAACGCTGCTTTAACCGCGATACCGGCCGATGACGACGGCGCAGGCACATTCGAGATTTTTATTTTTGAAAACGATGCAGCGATGCGCGCTGCTTCTGCAAGAGCTGCAGTAGCGCGCTTGCTTTGTTCGCCACGCAACAAATCACCTAGATCTCGCAATGCTTGTTGCTCGCGAGCGGTATAAGCCGCTTCACTTGCCTTGGCCGCGGATAAACGTTTTTTTGCATAATCAGCGATGCCACCAGAGCGAGTCCGTTGACTTTCAAGTTGCTTGCGTTCGCGGGCGATATCTTCGATCACACCTTGCAATGCGTCGAGCCCGCTGACACCGGAGTTAAGCGCAACCGAAGTTAAATACGATTTACGCACTGCGTCAGACAAAGTGCCGGTCGAACTTAAAATGCTGGCCAAACTATTTGAAACCGAACTGCCGACGAAGGTTTTTAACGCGACACTTTGCAGTTGCGCCTGCATCGTCCCAAGTTCAACTTCTTTGGCTTTGATTCGGCCCTCGGTGGCGGCGATTTCTTTGTCAAGTTCAAGCCCATCATTAACGGCGCCGGCATAATCTTCGGCCAAATTATCCATTGCTTCGGCAAGTCGGTCTAATTCGTCAAGAATCGCGTCTACCTCGCGCTGCTTATCATCGGAGGTCCGTGGCAACATGGCTTCTGGCGCACCAAAACCAGCCGCGTGAGCCGAGGCAGGGGCCAACCCCGTAACCAGTGAAATGCAACAGATGGCACCAATTAGAGGTGACACCGTCCTACGAAAACGCCCAATGGCGTTGCGGGTCATGATTCAATCAGTCTAACTCTTCAACCAAACGGCTAGAACCACAAGAAAATGTGACACCAGACCGTAATTATTGCTCTGATTTGAGATCGTGCTTATCCGTAGGCTCTAATTCTCACTAGACCTGCTGGTTGAGTCTTGGTACGGTCCCAGCTCATTTGACCACTATCAAACCATTGTCTCCACGCTCTATTTGTATACGCGCGGATTGACGAGTCTTTTCCGCCAGCCCACGCTGCTGCAGGTCCAGGCGGATCAGCGGTTGGCGAAGCGTCGACTTGAGAAGAAGTGAAATATTCTCCGCCAGTACCTGTTGGCCACCCAACTGATGCACGGTTTCTGAAAAGTTCATTCAACTCGTCTCTTGATGGGATAAACCAATTGGTGTCAGAACCTAAAAGGCTGAGCAAGTTTAAATTGTTGTTACACGCCGCTCTCATTAACGCAGTATTGTTGGCGCCTGCACCAATTCCTGTGCCTGTGCCCGCGACGGATGTCGAAACGCTGCACCAGTCTTGGGCAACTCCACTCACGTTCTCCCACTCTAAATACCTACAAGTTGGGGTGCATGATGAGCCTGGCGATGCAAACGGGGTCGTCGCAACATAGAACACGACCGATGTACCACCTGAAATTCCTGCTGCTCCGATAGTTGGTGTTGGGACGGTAACTGCAATGAAGTTCGTCGTCCCGGGTGTCGTAATTGTCAAAGTCGTCTGAGCATTAGGCGTCGTTGCCGTATCAGCTATTGAAAACGAAGCGGCAGCGGTCAAACTTGCGTTGACTGTGGCGCCACCAGCGGTTGCCGTTGTAGTTGCTGTGATCGTACAAGTTGTGGTATTCGTCTGAACAATCGCAATTGACGTGATGTTCGAGAAAGTAAAATCGGTGCCATTGGTCGTAGATAAGGTTGCGCAGTTGATCTGCTCATTACCAGTCACAGTGAAAGTTGGTGAGCCGACAACTGCTGTTGCAGCCGAGCGAGCCAAAGTTACTGTCGGTGGTGTCGTGTCAGTCGCAGTCACGGTAATCGCTTGCGGTGAATCAGGTAGAAGTGTTTGAGCATTGCCCGCCGTGTCGGTCATTGAAAAACTGCCGGCCCGCGTCAAGGTTGATATAACCGCAGCGCCTCCATTGACCGCAGTTGAAGTCGCCGTGATCGTGCAAGTCGTTGTATTAGTCTGCACAATGCCAGTGATCGCCGAAATATTTGTAAGCGTGAAGTCAGTGCCGGAGGCAGTTGACAAAGTGGTGCAGTCAATCGCTTCATTACCAGTGATGGTGAAAGTAATCGCTTGCGTGCTCGCAGTTGCTGCAGAACGCGCAAAAGTCAAAGTTGGCGCCGTTGTATCAACTGTTACAGAAACTGACAATGTCGTTGGGGTAACAGTAGTTTGAGCGTTTGGCGTTGTCGCCGTGTCAGTCATTGAAAATGAGGCTGCGGCAGTCAAAGTTGATGTCACTGTCGAGCCAGCGGTGCCTGTTGAAGTCGCCGTAATCGTGCAAGTTGTCGTATTGGTTTGCACAACAGCGATAGCAGAAATATTCGTGAACGTGAAATCAGTGCCGTTAGTTGTCGACAAAGTTGCGCAGTTGATCTGCTCATTACCAGTGACAGTGAAAGTAATTGACGCTGAGCTAGATGTTGCAGCAGTTCTAGCAAAAGTCAAAGTCGGCGCCGTCGTATCAAGAGCCGTTACCGTCACTGACAGAGTTGTCGTTGCAAGAGTGGTTTGAGCGTTGCCAGCAGAATCAGCCATTGAGAAAGTGCTTGCACGAGCCAAAGTTGAGGTCACAGCAGCGCCACCAGGAGTCGCCGTTGAAGTCGCCGTAATCGTGCAAGTTGTCGTATTTGTCTGCACAACGGCTATCGCTGAAATGTTGGTAAACGTGAAATCAGTGCCGTCAGTTGTCGACAAAGTTGAACAATTTATGGCCTCATCACCAGTAACAGTGAAGGTAATTGCTTGAGTACTTGATGTTGCTGAAGCGCGCGCAAAAGTTAGTGTCGGCGCCGTCGTGTCCGCCACTACTGCTGCGGAGCCTCCGCCGCCGCCAGTTGATGCCGCAGCAGCTGTTGCGATAGTCGTGGTTGTTGTCGAAGTTGTCGCAGTCGTTTTTGCCACAGTTGTTGTAGTTACGGCAACATTCGTGACTACTTGTTGTGGTGCAGTTGTAGGTGGTGTAGTCACAGCGACATTCGTTAAAGCGTTAGTCGTGTTCTTATTATTCGTTGTGTTCTTATTATTCGTTGTGTTCTTATTATTCGTCACGTTTGTCGCAGTCGTATTCTTCGTCGTGTTCGAAGTTGTTGCATTATTGCTTGCAGTTGTTTCAGTGCTCGACGAAGCAGTTGGGCTACTTAAAGGACGATCGTCTTGCGCCGCACGAGCCGAATTGCTAGTTGGGTTAACGTAAGTCGCTCCAGCAGGAGTTTTGACCGTGTTCGAAGTTGTCGAATTATTATTTGTTGTTGATCTGGCTCCTGTTGAACCAGTGGTAGTTGACCCAGTCGTATTCTTCGTCACGTTCGTTGCATTGGTCGTGTTCGAAGTTGTTGCATTATTGCTTGCAGTTGTTTGAGTGCTCGACGAAGCAGTCGGGCTACCTAAAGGGCGATCGTCTTGCGCCGCACGAGCCGAATTGCTAGAAGGGTTAACAAACGTTGCTCCAGCAGGAGTTTTGACCTTAATCGAAGTCTTTGACTTGCTATTTGTAGTTTTTCCAGTGCTAGCTGAAACAGTCGGGTCACCTAAACAACGATCGTCTTGCGCCGCACGAGCCGAATTGCCAGCAGGGTTTACACACAACGGAGCCGAACTTGGCTTTGCAACAGATTGTTTTGCAGAAACCGATGAACTACCGATACCAATATTTAACATAAACATACTGAAGCTGAGAAGGGCAATACGTCTAGTTTTTATTTGCATCATGACTTAATCATAAAATTGCACACAATTAGTACATCAAGTTACGCAAACGTGTGGTGCTAGCACCCACGGTAAAGTATTGTTTGTGGTGCTAGCACCCTCCGCTACTCAAAAGTTGTTTGAGTACAGGTGCATAAAGATTTGTTAGCAAAGATTTGGATATGGCGACATGATGATTCCTATGGTTAATCCACTTAGATTGTTACTCGTTGACGATGATCCATTCACGCGTTTAACACTTTGCGCCACTCTTCAAACACTCAAGTTTTCAAATATCGCACCAGCACAGTCAGTAACCGAAGCAATAAGTATCGCACTAGAAATAAAACCACAAGCAGCAATCATCGACCTCGACTTGGGTGAAGGGCCAACCGGCATTGATTTAGCGCATAAGTTACGCGAGATGTTTCCTCGCATCGGGGTTGTCATTCTGTCTACTTACGCTGAACCGCGCTTGATCGGAAGTAACCAACAACCAATGCCAGAACGCGCAATATACGTAGTCAAACAATCAATCAGTGAAACCAACACGCTGCTGGACGCAATCACGAGCAGTTTGAATGTGATTACCAGTCACGGGATGGTTAACTCGGCTCCATCGCCTGTTGAGGATCTCGGCGACATTCAAATAGACATAATGCGTTTGGTTGCCGCCGGAATGTCTAACGCTGAAATTGCTTCATCACTAATTATGCAAGAGGGCTCTGTTGAAAAGTCGATCGCACGTTTAATAAAAAAACTCGGCATCAAAGCCTCTCAAAAACAAAATCAAAGAGTGCTAATCGCGCACGAATATCATCGACTTACAAAATAATGTCAGTTGGTGAAACCGAAGTCGCCCTGCCACAAAGTCGCTCGTTAGCAATTCGATTCTGCGGTCGATGGATTATCTCATGGAAATTATTGATAATAAATATTTTAATATCAGGTTTCATAATCGTCGGTGGAGATCTATCTAAAGCCGACGAAAACACAAGTATCAGGCTCTGGTTATTTTATTTATTGCTCGCATACGCATCAGTTATTTTGTTCTCGACGATAATACACCGCACACTATTTAAAAATCGTGCAACGCAACCAGTACCTCTATGGATGGTACTCGCATTTCAATTTGTATTTGGATCAATATTCACAACCGTGTATCAACTCGGTATTGTTGCCTCAAGACTACCTGTGCAGTTAGCTGCACCATCGCGAATTATTCTCATAATTTCGACAAGCATTTGGCTTGGGCTTTCTAGCTCTGCACTCGCCGATATTTGGGAAGAAATATCTCGCCGGCATAACGAATTAGTTGCGCGCAGAGTACATCTCATGATTCTTGAATTGAATCAAAAGAATATTGAAACTCAATTACGTAATGAGTTACAGATTGAGCTTGAGATGGGACTGCAAGAATCAAACACAGAGCTAATCCAAAATTTGCAACGAATTACAAAAGGCATGTATTTAAAACCTTCAAAAATTAGTCAAGCAATAAAAAATTCTGCCGAGCAGTCAATACGCCCCCTAAGCAAGGCCTTATGGAAGGCGTCAGCTGATAGTTATCCCCGCCCCCGATTCGGACCGATTGCTTTGTCAGCAATGCGTGAGCAGCCAATACAAACATTCTGGTTGGCAAGCCTGATAGTTCTTTCACAATCAATTAATCCTTTTATCGAAATTGGATTTTGGCGCGGCTTATTAATTTTAACTATTACGGTCATCTCGGTAACCGCAATCTGCGAAACCTCAAATTTTATTCTTAAGCGTGCACCAAGATTTGGCATACAAATATTCGTTACGGCATTTATATTTTTGCAAATTCGACGACGAGTGACCGAAATACAACTTGAACGTTGGGGGCACACATCGCTAAATGCATCAACTTTCAGAACTCAATTAATTATTAATGCTCTTAGCTTTATATCTTTATCAATTTTGAGTGCTTGGTATGTAATCAACGAACAATCGCTCAATAAATTTCAGGACGAAATTAATGAAGAGCAAATTGCTGCAATCACTCGCAGTAAGCAAACATCCGACATTGCGAGAGATTTATCTCGCATTTTGCACGGGGCTGTTCAGACTCGACTGGTTGCGTGTGCAATGTTAATTGACAATTCATCGAAGACTGGCGACGAAGTTTCACTGAATTTGGCTTTACTTGAAGCACTCTCAATTTTGCAGGCGCCGCTTCCAAAACCAGAAGTTAGTCTCGACTTAAGTTCCGAAGTTGCTCGGAAGATTTCATTGTGGGAAGGATTATGTTCATTTGAATTGCTAATTGATCCGCGACTTGAGAATCTTCAGAACCCTGAACCCCGCGAAGTTGGACGACTTATCGAAGAAGGAATCTCAAATGCAATCCGTCATGGCAAAGCGTCTACGATTTTGATTTCCATAATGTTAGGGGCAAGTGGTTCGGTTGTAATTCAAATTGACGACAATGGTTCAGGCATTAGTAAATCCAATATTGGTAAGCCTGGCATCGGCAACGCGATCTTTTCATTAGCCACTGGTGGATCTTGGTCACTGACTTCGCTTGATCGCGGAACTCGACTTCTTGCTGTGCTTTCAACTAATAAAACAAAAGACTGACTTCTAATCCCACTCGCAAACATCATCGAGTGAGTTCGCAAAGGCTTCATTTCTAAATTATGTCTTTACTCCCACTCGCAAACATCATCGAGTGAGTTCGCAAAGGCTGCGCCTTTACTCCCACTCGATTGTGCCTGGTGGTTTTGAAGTGACATCGTAAACAACACGATTGACGCCAGCCACTTCGTTGATTACTCTTGACGAAATTTTTTCGAGCAAGTCATACGGCAAGCGCGCCCAATCTGCCGTCATCGCATCTTCGCTAGTTACGGCTCGAATAATAATCGGCCGACCATATGTGCGCTCATCGCCCATCACACCAACTGATCTGATGTCTGCCAGCACTGCGAACGCTTGCCAAATTTCACGCTCAAGACCAGCGCTGCGAATCTCTTCACGCACAATGAAATCTGCGTTCTGTAAAATCGCAACTTTATCTGGCGTGACTTCACCAATAATTCGCACACCCAAACCTGGACCAGGAAACGGTTGACGCCAAATAATTTCATCTGGCAAACCCAACTGCGAACCAAGCGAACGCACCTCGTCTTTAAAAAGTGCACGCAGTGGCTCAACAAGTTTGAGTGTCATATCTTCTGGCAAGCCACCCACATTGTGATGACTCTTAATCACACTCGCGGTGCCATCTTGGCCACCGCTTTCAATTACGTCTGGATAAAGCGTTCCTTGCACCAAAAATTTTGCATCGGTCAAGCCACCCGTATTTTCTTCGAAGATTCGCACGAACAACTCACCAATTGCCTTGCGTTTTTCTTCTGGTTCGGTGACACCAGCAAGCCGATCAAAAAATCGTGAGCCAGCATCAACATGAACCAGCTCAATGCCCATCACGCGGTGAAAAGTTTCAACAATCTGCACACTTTCGTTTTTGCGCATCAAACCAGTGTCTACATATATGCAAGTAAGTTGCTTACCAATCGCTTGATGCACGAGCGCGGCCGCAACCGCCGAATCAACGCCACCAGATAGCCCACAAACAACTCGCTCATTGCCCACACGCTCACGGATTTCACGAACTTGTGTCTCAATTATCGACTCCATTGTCCATGAAGGTTCGCAGCCTGCGAGATTATAAATAAATTGCCGCAGAATTTCTGTGCCCTGTTGCGTGTGCATCACTTCTGGGTGAAACTGCACCCCCCAAATCTTTTTCGCCACGCACTCAATCACCGCCATCGGTGCATCGGGTGTCGACGCAGTTGCGATAAAACCTTCGGGTGTTCGCGTAACGGCATCAAAGTGACTCATCCACACGCTCAGTTCGCTATGAATACTGTCAGTTAACAAAGTTGAGGATGAACCAGCGATGCGTTGCAAAGTCGCTCGACCGTATTCGCCTTTGCCACCGCGCGCAACAACTCCACCAAGTTGTTGTGCTATCAATTGTGTGCCATAGCAAATTCCAAAAATTGGCACACCAAGTTCGTATATCGCCGGATCAAGCATCGGCGCACCATCAACATGCACACTTTTTGGTCCGCCAGACAAAATAATCGCCGTCGGCTTGCGCTTTTTTATTTCGACCGCAGTGATCGTGTGCGAAACAATCTCTGAATAGACCTTGGCTTCGCGAACGCGACGAGCAATCAATTGTGCATATTGTGCGCCAAAATCAACAACCAACACGACCTGAGATTGGCTTGATTGTGCTTGTGTGTTCAATGCCATAATCAGCCTCAACATTAGTTCGTATTTGTTGCAAACTCATCGCGAGATGGCACGATGAATGAGTGAAAAAGTTTCCGTTGATGTTCGCAGTTTTAGTGCTAGCACTATCTGTCAACGGGCAGGCTCTGGCCAGCAACACGGGCACGACAGACACGAGCGTTCCTGCGATTTACGATCTCGAAAATGAGCCGTCTCAATGTATTGGACTGCTGCCAAGACCAGGTTGCGGCAAAAAGCCCGAAGACGCCGGTGAGCGTGGCGGTGCACTTCAGTACTCTGTTTTTGGTTTGATGATGGCTGGTCTTGGTGTCATCGGTGCTGGTATGGTGCGCGGAATTAGAAAACAGAAGCCACAATCATGAGAACCAAATTTCGAAATGCGCTGAGTACGAGGCCCCGACTTTTTGGTGTGATTTTTGTAATGCTCGCCGGTGCTGGCTATGGCACTGGCCCGTGGTTCGCAAAAAATCTCGAACGCAACGGTGCTAACCCGATGGGTTTTCTTACAGCACGTTTTGTTATTTCATCAATCCTTTTGATTGCGATTCGAGTCATTCGTAGACGCAGCACAATTTGGCCAAGCAACACTGACGCGATCAAAATATTTTTGCTGGGTGCATACGGATTTTTTATTTCGCCACTTCTCTACTTCATCGCGCTACACGAGATAGATTCTGGGTTGGTTGTTGTAATTTTTTATATTTACCCTGCAATTGCAGTGCTTCTTTCGTGGATGATCTACAAGCACAAACCAAACCTCGTGATCACGATCTGCCTTTTCACAACGCTGACAGGCGTGTGGCTAACGGCTGGGCAAGTTGGCAACGGAAACTTGCGTGGCATCTTGATGACACTTCTATCGGCAATAACTCATGCAATTTATGTCGTAGCCGCTGGAAGTATTTCAAAAAAAGCAGACCCACTAACGATGCTGACGATTGCGCTCACAGGTGCGGCATCGGCGTTCGTTTTAGTATCTCTAGTCGGCCCAAGCTCACTCGACCCAGAGTTTCCTGTCAACAATCAAGGCTGGATATTAGTTCTCGCGATGGCTTTTTTAATTACTATCGTCGCGACTGCATTATTTTTTGCGGGCATTAAGCGCATCGGGCCAGGTGTCACATCAATGGTCGAAACATTCGAAGCAGTCGTAACAATTTCAATTGGCGTGCTTCTGATGAACGAGTCAGTAACTGCAATTCAGATTCTTGGTACCGTCACAGTGCTCGGATCAATAGTTGCAATCGGGCTTGCCGAATCAAAAGCAGAAACACTGACTGGCACGCGCCCAGATTCGCATAGTGGAACTGTGCTCGATATCCCAATATCCTAGAAGAGTAAGTAATCAATAAATCAATACAACTTAATAACAGAACTTCTTGCAGGGTTGGGTGTGATTCCCTATCGGCGGTATAGCCCGCGACTCTCACGAGAAATCGTGAGACTGATCTGGTGTGACTCCAGGGCCGACGGTTAAAGTCCGGATGGAAGCAAGAAGACGGTCTGGTCGTATACGGTGCATACGCATTGTGCGACTCGTCGTCGGTTGACCCTGCTTTTCGTTCGCCGACGAAAGAGATAACCAGTGAACGATCAACAGGCGATGCAAACTGCAATTATTGCCGCCGATCGCGCGCGCCTTATTTCGCGACCGAACCCATGGGTGGGCGCAGTCATCGTCACACAGGCTGGCGAAGTTTTTGAAGGATCAACCAGCCGCGTTGGTGGACCACACGCAGAAATTTCGACGATTCGCGCAGCCGGAAAACTTACAATTGGCGCGACTATATATACGACACTTGAACCGTGCGATCACACCGGTCGCACTGGCCCGTGTACGAAAGCAATTATTGATTCTGGCATCACGCGCGTTGTCGTTGGCATCGTTGACCCCGATGAAAAAGTTTCTGGTCGCGGAGTCGCACGACTGCGCGACGCTGGCATCACAGTTGATCTCGGTTTGATGACCAACGAAATCACGGCTCAACTCGCACCGTATATTCATCACCGAAAAACAAAACGACCATTTGTGGTTTTAAAAATGGCGACGACACTCGACGGTCGCACTGCTGCCGCTGACGGCACGAGCATGTGGATCACTGGCGAAACTGCGCGCCGTCGTGTACAAATTTTGCGCGCACAGAGCGATGCAGTAGTTGTTGGTGCCGGCACCGTGCGCAGAGACGATCCACAACTCACTGTTCGAGATGTTGAAGGCGACTCACCACGACGCATTGTGCTCGGTGAAGTATCCAACGAAGCGCGAGTAAACCCGTGCACGCAGTGGCGCGGTTCACTTGTTGACCTACTCGATGAACTCGGTGAGCAAGATGTGCTGCAGTTACTTGTCGAAGGCGGGCCGACTGTTGCTGCATCATTTCATCGTGAAGGTTTGATTAATCAGTATGTTTTGCATCTTGCACCCGCATTGAGTGGCGGTAACGACGGGCTCGGCGTGTTTGAAGGCGCAGGGATCGCCACGATGGCAGATCTATGGCGCGGTCACATCGTTTCGACTCAACAACTGGGTGACGATCTAGAAATAATTATTGAACCAAACCCCCAATTACAGGAGAAGAAAAAATGAACAAGTCGGCTGATAAGCCAAACGATAAGCCAACACACGATCCAGACTTTGCAGAAACCGAACAAATTATTGCTGCAATCGCCCGTGGTGAGATGGTTGTAATTGTTGACGACGAAGATCGCGAAAACGAAGGCGACCTAATAATGGCAGCGCAGTTTGCCACTGCAGAGAAACTTGCATTCATGGTGCGCCATACTTCGGGCGTTGTTGTTGCACCTCTTACTGGTGAGCGCTGCGACGAGTTGCGTTTGCCGATGATGGTTGACAACAACACCGAAAGCCATCGCACTGCATTCACTATTTCGGTTGATTTGATTGAAGGCACAACGACTGGAATCTCTGCGGCCGACCGCGCGGCTACTTTGTGCGGACTTGCTGATCCAAAAATAATTCACAGTGCATTCGCTCGGCCAGGACATATTTTTCCATTGCGCGCCCGCGATGGTGGCGTTCTCAAGCGAGCAGGTCATACCGAAGCAGCCGTCGATTTGGCGCGACTAGCCGGATGCGAACCGGCTGGTGTTATTTGTGAAATTCAAAACGATGACGGCACAATGTCTCGCGTTCCTGAACTTAAAAGTTTTGCGAAACAACACGGTTTATTGATCTCATCGATTGCTCGGTTGATTGAATATCGTCGTCACAACGAACGACTCGTCGAGCGAATGGGTTCGGCCAATGTGCCTACCGAGTGGGGCAACTTTGATTGCGTTGCCTACCGCAACACAATTGACGGCATTGAGCATCTGGCGTTTGTGCTCGGCGATGTAGCAAGTGGCGCACCAGTTCTGACACGCGTGCACAGTGAATGTTTAACTGGCGACGTGTTCGGAAGTCGTCGTTGCGATTGCGGGCCACAACTCGCAACTGCAATGCAGGCTGTACAAACTGAAGGTCGCGGCGTTGTTGTTTATCTACGCGGGCACGAGGGTCGCGGAATCGGCATTGGTCATAAAATTCGTGCGTATTCGTTGCAAGATGAAGGGCTCGACACAGTTGACGCAAATCTTGAACTTGGTTTACCTGTTGATAGTCGAGAATACGGAATCGGCGCACAAATTTTAGCTGACCTAGGCGCGCGCGAGTTACGGCTGATGACAAATAATCCTGCGAAATACGGCGGCATCGCTGGCTACGGCTTGAGTGTCGTTGAGCGGGTTTCAATCGTTACCGAAAGCACTCCCGAGAATGCTTCGTATTTAGCGACAAAGCGCGACCGTCTCGGACATTTTTTCGCGGCAAGTGATGAACAAACTAAACCAAAGTTAAAACCTAACAAGAAATAATTATTACTATTTATCGGAGAACCAATGACTACTTTTAGTTGCGACGCCACAAAAACTACAAACCCTGCAATGCGTGTGGGAATCGTCTGCTCGCGGTTCAACGAATTTATTGTGCAGGCGCTACTTGACG
>CAMAWU010000029.1 GCA_945862025.1 Ferrithrix thermotolerans DSM 19514
GACTCATCAAGAATTAATTTACCTTCACGCTTTAATGCATGTGTCGAAGCGTCTAACGCCCCTGGACTGGCTGGATCTGGAATTTGTTTTACGCACACGATGATATTCATGACTTATATTCTTACCGTTAATCCCACCCACAACCACGCTGAAATCTCCTCACTATTCGCTGATACCGTAAAAGATCTTGCAGATCTTGCTCATTGTGAACTCTTTCGCATCGTCGGTTACTCCGCGTAACACAGTGTCGGTGCACCAATATCTGTCGCGCCACCACAGCGTGCAGGTCGTCGAGACCAACGAGCGCGGTCACGCCACAAGGTTCGCTCAAGACGCAGCACAGCGGGGCGTTGAAGTCGTTGTCGGCTTCGGTGGAGATGGAACTCTCAATGAGGTCGCGACGGGCTTGGCCCAAAGTAATACGGCTTTAATTATGTTGCCTGGCGGATCAACAAATGTGTTCGTGCGCAGTCTCGGAGCAGCCAATGATCCGGTCATCGCCTTACAGCAATTCAGTGCCGGTCTAGATCACGGCAACATTCACCCGATCAGCCTGGGGCGAGCCAACGGTCGCTATTTCTGCTTTCATGCCGGCATCGGTTACGACGCTGCAGTTGTTGAACTTGTCGAACGGCGAGCATCTCTCAAGCGGATAGTTGGTCAGCCGTTGTTTGCGATTTCGGCGATGCAAGCCTGGTTCGCAACATACGACCGCAAGTTTCCACACTTCAATGTAGAAATAGACGGTCGAAAAATACCAAATGGTTATTTCACAATCGCCCTCAACTCAAACCCGTACACATACATTGGTAAAAAAGCTGTCAACTTATCGCCGGCTGCTTCGCTGGACAAAAAACTTGTTGCGGTAACTTTCAGAAAACTAACAACTCCGTTGATGATGCGAACGATGTTGCATGCAATTCGCACCGAGGGGATCAGCGTTTCTTCTGGTGTTGATATTCGGACAGATGTTGAAAATATAAATATTAGCTTTCCGACTCCGTTCCCTTATCAACTAGACGGCGATTATCTCGGCGAGCAAACTTCATTACATATTGAGCATTGCCAAGACGCACTGCGCCTCGTAAAACCAATAATCGTCTAGCAGTTACCATTCAAGGGTCGTGGTAAAACTTCGTCAAACTTGGATTCTGTGGTTCACGCTTCTAGCAATACCCGGCTCTGGATTTTTAAGATTTGATGGCTTGCCATTCAGTTCAAAAATTGAATTTACTGTAATTGCGATCTCTTGTTTGGTGTTATTTTCAAATGAGCTTCGAAACCGCTTTCGAATTGCGCTTTCATCAAATCATGGCCAAACCAAGCGATGGATCAACACAATCCTTTTTGCTGCGATCGTTTTGAAATTCCTTACTTTTGTTATGGCGCCTCTTGGTGACGGCTTCGAGTCTTGCTACAGAAGTATCTATGCCCCTGCAAAACAAGAGGTCAGATGTGAGAAATCGTTTGAAGCACCATTCTTAGAATCCGATCGTGTTTTAAATACCGATCAGGTGACAAGAATGGAACCAATTCTGAAATTTGGCCCATCTGGTGATTGGATAAATGGCGGTGCTTCATACACCACATGGAGACTTCCATTCGTCAATGAATTTCCACGATTCGAAACACAATGGCTTGACAGATTGCCGTTTACCGCCAAGTTTGGATCTTTCATTGAAGCGAAGCGAGATGCATTTATTCCCGTGCAATTTGTCGGTGAGGTATCTGTATCAATCAACGGAAATATTATTTCTGCCAGTTCATACAGCCAACCGGCGATCATTCTCGTGCCGGTTCCTAAAGGTACCAGCAAATTTATTTTAGATTTCAAATTTGCAGATCTTGATGTTTCTGAAATCCCAGACCAACCACCACAAATACGCGGACCGTGGGCTCAACTTTTTGTTGGCAAACCCATGTCAATGAAGTCGGCGATGTCAGGTTTGATGCTCAACTTGCGTGGATGGTCGGTAGTCCAATCAAAAGCTTTAGCGCCAAACAACTTTGAGGTTCGAAACGAACGCGGAGATGTTCTTGCGAGCGCAAAGCCCTTGAAACGCGAAGATATCGCAATATTGTTCAAAAGTAAAAAACTTGAATACTCGGGTTTCGATTTCTCGGTTCGGGGAATTGATTCAAAAAATCTGAACATAAAAATTGAACTAGTAGCAATTTACCCCGATGGCAGCGAAGTTTCCTTAAGCAAACTCGGTCATCCCGTGCAAAATCCCCTGGATATCTCAACAGTTGAAATTTCTCAACAAGCCAAATCAGCAGATACTGCATTTGATGCTGTTTGGTTCTCAATTGATACTCAAAAAAAATCTCCTTTGAAACCAACCGCATTGCGATTTTCAAGAAAAGTTTCGTTGTTATTCGCGATGGTTGATGTTTTGGTAATGCTTGGAACATTTTTGATTTTAGTTATTTCGATAGTCGCCCTAAAACGAAAATTAATAGCAGCGATAAGACTTTCAATTTTGGTTCTGCTTGGCAAATGGATACTTGATTTTTTACCATTTGACTGGTGGGGATTTAGATCCACTGTGATGCCGGTCGTGGTCGCAATACTGATTGGTTACTCCCTACGACGGAACAATCCACCTAATCTAATTGGAGTTGCTCTGGGCGCATTAGTTGTCGTTTTCGGCCCAACTCTTTATTTGGCTCGAAGCTTCATGGGCCTAGCCAACGCACCGTGGTGGGGATTTCAATTTTTTCGTGGTCGTGATAGTGATTGGTTTGTTGCCCAAGGCTACGCACGAAGAATTTTTGTTGATACTTCGCTAAACGGTGGAGAAAATCTTTTTTATTTCCAGCCCGCCACACGCTACTTAGTTTTTATTCAGCACTTATTATTCGGTGAGAACGATATTCTTTTAGGAATATTAATGGCCGTAAGTCTGCTCACAGCTGCTGTCTTCGCCGCTCGTGAAACACTCAAATATTTGTTAACCAAACGAGAACAATTTTTAACCACAATATTCATAGTCGCATGCTTCGTGATTTTTACGGAACAATTATTTCTGACGTTCGCTTTGGCGCCGTCAAGTGAATACACCACTTGGATATTAATTTTTATTTCATTCGGGTTAATTATCCGTGGGAATATTTCGCAGCAAATAGCAATCGGCGCAACAATACTTGCTGGCTTGACATCACAATTTAGGCCAAATCAAGCTGTTGGGGCATTGTTTTTATTTTTACTTATCCAATCCGACCTTGAACTCCGTGATAATAATCGTCGAGTTTTAGACCGCATCCAGTTACTCATCGTGTTCGCAATGACTATGAGCCTCAGTTTGATTCACAATATTTACTATGGTGGACAATTTTTAATATTCTCGAATACGGGCCCACTAGTCAGCGACTTTAGTTATTCAGCGTTACTTCATATTTTTAGTGACGACGGAGCTCGGGCAATATTATTTAGCAAGTTAGGAATGTATTTCAACTACGGATTAAGCCAAACCCCACTTTCGGTTTCTTTCTGGATATTTGACATTCTGTGGTTGCTTGCAGTGGCTCAAACAATCTGGTTAAAAAATGTTAAATTTCGAACATGGATCGTTTTGATATTTCCACTTGCTTACCTAGTGCCACAAATTCCTTACGAGATTTCAAGTTATTACCCACGACACATAGTGGCGACTCATCTTGCGTTTGGTTTGTCTGGGCTTTACGTTCTAAGTCGACAATCACAGAAATATTTTGATTTATCTCGCGGCAATTACGGCGAGAGCAGTGTCGGGCACATTGGTGCAGATTCCGTCGACTTGCCAGTCAATTAGTTCGTTCATCCGCGATGGGTTGTCGCATGTCCATGTGTTGACTTTTAATCCATGCTTGTGAAAAACAATCACAAGTTGCTCGGTTAGCGATTTAACCCAAGGGTGAATCGCATAATGGCCTTGTTTAGACATTCGACTCGCGACCGTTTCAAGTTCTGCATTATCAATAGTCATTACCAGCCACGCTGTTTTGAGTTCTGGCATTAACTTTCGCACAGTATCCACTGTTTCACGGCGAAAGGAGGAAATTAGCCACTTTTCTATTGACCCGCGCTGCTTCAAGAATTCAACGACTTCATGAGTAATGCGCTCACTTGGATCAAAATCTGGCTCACTTGAGTCGTTTTTGATCTCAATATTTACCCACATTGAACCACACGTATCTAACGCTTCGTTTAGCGTCGGAATGTGGCTTGGTAAATCTGTTTTTTTGGTCGCAATAATTGCCCGGCCATCACTTAACTTCGCGTCATGGTGCACGATAAGTTCACCAGTTGAGCAACGGCGGACATCTAGTTCGACGGCATTTGCGCCCATTTCAAGGGCCCGACGAAATGCCATGGTTGTATTTTCTTGCTCGACCTTAGAAGCACCGCGATGTGCCATAACTTGGGTCACGCCCGCAGGCTACAAGAATAGGTTCGCGAGTTACACAAAATAAAAACAATTTAATATTTTCTTTTTTCATTGCTAACGCGCTAATTGCTCTCTAGTCTGAGCGAAGTAAGTTCAGATTTGTAATTTTCTTAATTTTAGGGGGAGTAATAAATGTCTTTTCTCGCAACAAGCCTTGCCCTTGGATCAGCAGACTATTCATGGAGGCGACAAGCTTCTTGTAAAGACACCGACCCAGAATTGTTTTTTCCGGTTGGCACAACTGGTAACGCACTAGTACAAATTTCTGAAGCCAAAGTCGTATGCGACGAATGTTTAGTTCGCGGAAAATGTCTAGATTTCGCTCTTGAAACTAATCAAGACTGGGGAATCTGGGGCGGAATGTCAGAAGATGAGCGCCGAGATATTCGACGCCAGCGAGCAGCCGAACGACGAAACTCTCGTCTGCTGGCTTAGTTAAAGTAGGGCGCGAAAACTATTCGCCAATAACAGGAATCTTCAAGTCAACAACGGTGCCTGCACCATTAGTTGATATTCGTAATTCACCGACTGAGTCGTCGACTAAAGCCGGTCGCATTGAAATTGTGCCGGCTAGTTCGGTTGTCACGAGTGTTCGCACAATCGAAAGACCCAAGCCAGTTGCTCTGCTGATATCAAAGTCATTGCTTAATCCCCGACCATTATCTGTAACTCGAATAGTCAGTAATTTGTCATCGTGACTAAGCGTGACAAGAACTGCTCCACCAGCACTTCCTTCAGGAAAACCGTGATCAACTGCGTTTTGTAGAAGCTCGAGAATCACAACCGACAACGGGGTGGCGATAGTTGCTGGCAATCGCCCGCCGTCGCCTTCGACACTGAACTTCACTGGCCGATCACTTGACTGCAAACCTTCTTCAACTAGTCGCAAAAGTGGTCGCACAATTTCAACAAAAGAAATGTCTTCTCCGGCCTCATGCGACAAAGTCTCGTGAACCAACGCAATCGTTCGGATGCGGCGCACAGATTCGGCGATTGCCGACACTGCTTCTTCGCTTTTAAGTCGGCGCGCTTGCAACCGCAATAGTGAAGAAATTGTCTGCAAGTTATTTTTTACGCGATGATGAATCTCGCGAATCGTTGCATCTTTGGTGAGAAGCAAGCGATCGCGACGACGCAATTCTGAAACATCGCGCAACAGCACCACCCCGCCAGTTACCACGAGTTGGCCGCCGACGCGCTTTAGTGTTGGGATTGTTCGGGTCAGTAAAGTCACTTCTGCGGTCTGCTCGAACTCTTCAACAACTGGTTCGCGACGCTCGTAGGCGTTTCGCGCAGCTGTTTGAGCAACACCAAGTTCTGCCAAACTTTGTCCGACGGCATTTGTGCTTACGCCGACTCTGTGCATCGCTGAAACTGCGTTTGGAGATGCGTAACGAACCCGTGCATCTGCATCGAGGACAATCACACCGTCGCCAACTCGCGGGGCAACAGTCGCGTCGGCAACACGACCTTCAAACGGAAACAAACCAGATGAAATCATTTTCGTGAATTCGTCAAAGATCGTCAAATATGTTCGCTCAAGTTGTCCTGGCTTACGTCCACTTCGAGTTGACCACTCGCGGGTCAATACTGCAATCACCCGATCATCACAGCGCACAGGAATCACCATCAGGCTCACGGGGTCTTGTTGCGACTCAATTTGTATTGCACCCGTCACAACTTTTTGCGAATTGAATGCTTGATTTAGCATTGCTTGCTCAATTAAATCAGCATTCAATCCAACTAGGTCGGTGTCATACAGAGTTTGTCCAGTTGCGGCACGAACTTGTGCGGCTACTATCCATTTTTTGTCTGCAGTTGGCAAATACAACAACATGTCGGCGAAACAAAAATCTGCGAGCATCCCCCACTCAGAAACGAGTGCACCAAGATGTGCAAGTGCCCGTTCATCGGTCACACCCTGATCATGAGCTATTTCAATGAGTGTTGGCATAGTCGTTGCTCTTATTCTGCCTGATAGAGATTCGCCTCACCCAATATTCAGACTTTCACCAAGCGCGATCAAGCCATCGATATCAGCAATGTCAGTTTCAAGCATTGGCGCAGATGCAAAATTATCAGCGAAAGCTGCGACACGGTCAGTCAGTGCAGTTTGATACTCAATGATCTGTGTCGTGGCTTGCGCATAGTTGGCAATTGTCGCCATCGTTTGACTCAAAAGACTTGCATCAATTTCAGTTTCACTGCTCGTAAGAGTGCTGGCAAGTTCGCTCGTAAACTCAGCATTGTTTCTCAACCGCATTAAAACTTCGGCCTGTTCTAATAGAGCAGCGCTCTTGAGTTCTTTTGGAATCACCCGATTGGCAATTGCAAAACTAGTTGTGAAGTTACGCTCTTTGAGCGCAGTAACCAGAAATTCGGCTTCACTAAGTGGAGCATCTTCAAGAGTTGTCACAACAACGAACGACGTTTTTGAATCGTGCAGTAACTGCTCGACATTGCGAGCCCGTTCGACGAACCCAGTCTCCATAGTTCTAAAAAGCGTAAAAAATTCTGCGACATCTCGTAGTAGTCCTTTACCCAACAGACGGTCGGCAATTTCATAGAAAGGTTTGGCGGCCAAAGCCAGTAGTTGCCACTGCGAACTTGGTGTCAACAATTTGAGTAGTCGACTTGAAAAAAAATCTTGCATCCGCTTTGGTGCATCCAAAATTGTCAGTGCATTGCGCGATGGCGGTGTGTCAACGATTATCAAGTCGTATGCCCCAGATGCATGAGCTTGGTATAGACGCTCGACTGCGATGTAATCATGACTGTGAACAAATCTCTCGGTGAGATTTTTATACAGCGAATTTTGCAACACAGTATTTCTTGTTGCTTCGTCTGGCGCGTGACGGATAATCAATTCGTCCCAACTCGCCTTGGTATCAATCATCGCCGCAGCTAATGATCCGCGTAGCTTTGTTTTACTGTTTTTGAAAAGTTCTGGGGTTATCTGCACCTCAGTGTTGCCCAGAGCAGAAAGGCCAAGCGCATTTGCCAAGCGCTTTGCGGGGTCAACCGTCAACACAAGCACGCGCTTTTGGGTTTGCGTCGCAGCGAGCACCCCTAGCGCAGCAGAAACAGAAGTCTTACCGACTCCACCAGAGCCACAGACAACGACTAGGCCGTCGCGTTGAATTAATTCACTAATTGCTGTCACGAAAGTTCGGCTTCAAGTTCAGATGACAATTTATTAACAAGTACATCACTCGCCTCGTATGAAAAATCTGGGAGTAATAAAAAATCCTTAATCGGTCGCATCTCCGCTAGGCCACTTCGCAGCCAAGAAATATGGTGTGTCGCCAAGTTGCGTCGAGCACGTCCCAAATCAGTTGCCTGAAGCGCCAGATCAATATTCGATCCAATTTTTTTTGCAACGATTGATTTATTTTTAGCGAGATTGAGTTGGGCAAAAACAACTTCCTGCGACTTCGTAAAAACCTCGGACGGGACACGATTGACGACAATTGCTGCAGTATCTACATTTGTCTTCGACTGCAGTGCAGCAACTAAATCTATGGCTTCGTTGACTGCCATCTCTTCACAGGTTGCAACGACAACGACTCCAGTTTTTTGTGGATCCTCAAGAATTTCAGTCATCCAAAGTGTCTGCTCATTGAGCGGACCAATCGGAACAAAATTACGCAATGTCGTAGGGGCTGCGACTTGAGCAACGATATGCCCAGTGGATTCGGCATCAACGATCACAATGTCGAAATTACCTTTGCGAACTTCGTAGCAAAGTTTGCCAACAACGAGAACTTCTTTTACACCAGGTGCAGCATCGGCAACAAAATCAAAAATTCCTGCGAGACCTGGAATTGCCGCAATAAAAGGAGTCTTTAAAAATATGCCGACATATTCACGCAGCGCGTCTTGCGTATTCATTGTCATTGCCGAGAGATTCGGCGAAATCTCGCGCGGAACAAAAGCTAATTCTGTTGTTTGAAGTAATTTCGATAGCGCACCTTTGGCGTCCATCTCGCACAACAAAACTTTTTTACCTTGGGCAACTGCTGCCCGAGCGAGCGATGCAGCAACAGTTGATTTACCGACTCCACCCTTTCCCGTGATGAAAAGTAGTTTGCGGTCTAACAAAGTCTGCAGTGTCAGCTGCCAAAGCCCATTTTGCGATCACCGTTTGGCGCACCGAACTCAACAAAAGCAATCTTTGCTGACGGGATTGCAGTTTCTTTGCCGCGTTTATCTGTTAACCACAAAACTGCCGCCTTGCCTTCAAGCGCTGCCTCGACTGCGGCGCGAGTTTTCGCATGCAGTTTTTCGTCGTCTGGCATTTCAAGAGAAATTTCTCGCGGGGCTTGCGTAACGCCGATTCGAATATCCACTTTGTGCTTCTTTCGTTGTTGTTGTTGTTGAAATATTGTTATTTAACTTGAGATCACACTAGACGGCGATTTTGTTTTATCTGAACTTTGATTAATTGACTTTGAGCGCAGCGCTGAATACTTTCTTTGGTTTCATGTCTTCGGCTATCCGCTTGGCGAGTTGGGCAAAAATCAGTCCTACCTCAGATTCTGGAGCGATTGCAGAAATTGGTCGCCCAGTGTCTCCACCTTCGCGAAGTTGCTCAATCAATGGAATCTGCGCAAGCAGTGGAACTTTCAACTCGTCGGCGAGCAATTGCCCACCACCCGAGCCAAATAGTTCGTAGCGCTTTTTATCTTCGCCAATAAACCACGACATATTTTCAATAATTCCACGGACCGGGAGATTTACTTTCACCGCCATCGCTGCCGATAGACGCGCAACTTTTTGGGCAGCCAACTGTGGCGTAGTGACGACAAGAACTTCTGCGCGTGGCAGATATTGACTGAGGCTTAATGCAATGTCGCCAGTACCTGGCGGCATGTCAATCAATAAGAAATCTGGTTCATCCCAATACACATCTGTGAGAAATTGTTCGAGTGCTTTGTGCAACATTGGCCCGCGCCAAACAACTGCCTGACCTTCAGGAACAAAATATCCAATTGAGATGCAACGCACACCCCACGCTTCTGGTGGCAACAACATATTGTCAATCACAACTGGATCGCGATCAGTGCCAAGCATTCGCGGAATTGAATAGCCGTAGATATCGGCATCGACGACGCCAACTTTGTAACCAGCAGTTGCAAGTGCGACCGCGAGATTTGTTGTGACGCTGCTTTTGCCAACACCGCCTTTGCCCGAAGAAATTAAAATTGGGCGAGTCTTCGAGCCTGGTTGCGCAAACGAAATCTTTCGGCCTTCTGAATGCCCTTGCGCCGGTGTGCTACCCGCGGTCGCGGCTGGGTCACCGTGCACAAGTTCGCGCACTTTGGCGCGTTCAGCATCGGTCATCACACCGAAGTTCAAGGCAACATCTTTAACGCCATCGAGTGCGCGCAACGCGGTATTTACTCGTTGTTGAATTTCGTTACGAAGTGGACAACCAGAAATTGTCAATACAACAGTTAGTGCTACGGCACCTGACGACTTCATTTCAACGTCCCGAACCATTCCTAGATCGACAATTGATCGATGAAGTTCTGGGTCTTGCACAGGTCGTAGTGCATCAATTAGTTGTTCAATACTTGGCAAAGACATAGTGGGTTTGGTTCCGATCAATTCGATCTAAAAGTGTTAATAATTAACACTACGAGCATAGGTAGAATATCCTTTGTGGCCATCAAACCGCCGAGCGGAACGAAAGAACTTAATAACGGCGATTTTGCTGCAACCGTGTCAGCAATCACATCAGCGTTCGGTGATCCAACGCGACGAGCAATTTATTTGCATACCCGCGAAGCAAAAAATGGAGTTACCGCAAGTGAAGTAGCCGAGAAGTTTGAACTTCACTCAAATGTTGCGCGACATCATTTAGACAAACTTGCTGCTGGCGGATACCTTGAAGTTGAAATTTTGCGAAATGATGGCGCTGGAGCAGGTCGCCCGTCAAAGCATTATCGCGCGACGAATCCAGATCAATCTCTTGAGTTTCCAGTTAGGAGTGATGACCTCGTGCTTTCGCTTTTGGGCAAGGCCTTAACTTTGCTTTCACCGCAAGAAGCAACAGTTATGGCAGAAGAAGTTGGTCAGCAATATGGTCGGGCGATGGCAACCAATCTCAAGGGTTACGACATTGCTACGACTCAGCGATCATTACGTTCAGCGATGCAAGCAGTTGCTGATGCATTAACTGCACATGGTTTTGCCGCTCACACCGATCAGCGCAACAATCAATTGCGAATCGTAAATAATCATTGCCCGTTTGGTGACTTAGCAATTGAGCACCCAGTCATTTGTGCTGTTGATCGCGGAATGGTTAAAGGAATGTTGACCGCACTATACGGAGACACGAATCCTGAACTCTCATCGTCTTTGCCGATGGGTGATACTTTTTGCGCAACAACTGTTTAACTAGAAAATAAACTAAAAAATCTAGTCGCCCCAAAATCGCTGTTCTAGAAATGGATCACCATACATGTGATAACCATTCTGCTCCCAAAAACCTGGTGTGTCGGCGTCGCAAAGCTCTAGTCGACGCAACCACTTCGGAGATTTCCAAAAATATAATTGTGGAATTAAAAGTCGCACTGGCCCGCCGTGAATCGGCTCAATATCTTTATCGTCGTAAGCGTAAACAACTAGTGAGTCGTCACGCATGATGTCGGCTAGGGGCATGTTTGCGGTGTAACCAAATTCGGCGTGGCCCATCACATGAGTTGCCTCGTTTGAAATTTTCGCTCGGTCAAATAAATCGCGCACGCGCACGCCGGCCCAGTGTGTGTCAAACTTTGACCACTTGGTGACGCAATGAATATCAGTTGTAATTTCTGTCGCTGGCAACGCGCGCAACTCATCAAATGACAAGGTGAATGGCTTTTCAACCAAACCATCAATAGTCAGACTCCACTCGCCTGGTTTGTAACTTGGCACATCGCCAACATGAAGTACGGGAAACCGATCGGTCAAATATTGCCCTGGCGGCAAACGCGACTGATCAAAACCTTTTGCCGCTAGTTCGTCACGATTTCGATCAAAGAAACCCATCGTGCAATTGTGCCTTAAATCTTGCCTCAAAACATCATCAATCAAAAAACAAGTTACATTTTGCGCGTGACTCTTTTTATAGTGCGCCATGCCAAAGCAGGAAAGCGCAGCGAATGGGACGGCGACGACGAGTTGCGACCACTAAGCGAACCTGGTTGGGAGCAAGCTGAAGCGCTCGCAGAAAAACTTTCAGTTCTTGCCCCGAATGCATTGATCTCGAGTCCTGCGACGAGGTGCATTCAAACCCTTGAGCCACTTAGCAAAGCCATGAAAATTAAAATCGTTACTGACAAGAGATTATTTGAAAATAATGACGTTGCAAAAATGTTAGAACTTCTTGAGACAGTTAAAGATTCAGCGGTGATTTCAAGTCATGGTGACATGATTCCTGAATGTATTAAATTGCTTGAGCGACGCGGAATGAAAATTAATTCCAAGCCGGATTGGCGCAAAGCATCTGTGTGGGTTGTTGAGCGCACAAAACACGGCTTCAAATCAGCCTCTGCATGGGCGCCGCCGGACAGATAGTCGCCGCCGCAAAACTAGCCGCCGTAAATTTAGCGCTGACTTTTATTCTGAAAGTGCAGCATCCACTTCAGCAACGATTGCGTCAACAAAACTTTTCACTTCAGCAGGCGGATTTTGCGAAGCACAAATGCTTAACTGCTCGCGGGCGCCAACAGCGTCACCACCCAGACGAAATCGAACGATGCCAAGAAAGCAGTGAGCATCTGGATATTTTGTGTCAATTATTATTGCCCGCTCAAGGTCGCTGGATGCAGACAGAAATGCAAGTTTTTTAACTTCGTCTCCAGCCCCGCGAGCGATCAGCGCTAACAGCCAAGCGCGATATGTAAGCGCTTCAACATTGTCGGGGTCTACTGCTAAAACCTGGGAATACAAATCGATTGCTGCTTTCGGATCAACAAAATTTGTGGCTCGGGCTCGTGACAGCAACGACGCTGTTGAGTCTTCAATTCCGCCAGTTAGCGATTGCCCAGATAAACGCTGGCCAGATTGCCGAGCAACTAGCCAACCAGAACCGATAGCGACAACAATAACTATCAATAGAGTCAGCAAATTTTTACGCAATCGAGACAATTGCGCTGCGTCACGTTTAGTTTGCGAAACTGAAATTCTTTGCGGAGATTCAATTCGCTTGATGACTTCTGCAGTTCGGGCAACATAGTCGCTACGCAACGAGTGATAATCATCTTGATCTAAATCTCCGACCGCTAATTCATCGTCAAGTTCGCGGATTGAATTTAGTAAAAATATTTTCTGCTCTTCGAGGCTGGCTAGATTTTCGTTAGACATGAAACTAACTTCGCTTTAACTTCGTCATAGATTCAGCGAGGGCCTGCTCAACGAGTTTTTCATCTTGCGCGCTTGGAGCAGTTGGTTTGTTTTGACGCGAACGAGAAAACGCCCGAACCAAAAACCACAAAGACATAATTAATGCCGCAACTGGTAACGACCAGACGAGTGAATCTAAACCGGTTGCCCGCGGCACCAATAACACTTGCCCTCCAAAACGCTGTTCGATATAACTGACTATCTCGTCGTCGGTTCGCGTGCCTGCACCAACTTGTCGTGCAACCTCGGTGCGAATTGCCTGGGCTGCTGCTGCGCGAGATACAAAAACACTCTCACCCGAACAAGTCGGGCAGGCCAGATGAGATGTGATCGAGTCAATTCTGTCTTGCTGAGTTTGTACAGACCCAGAGCGCGAAACGCCGATTGCCAGCAACAAACCGACCAATAAAAACATCCCGAGCCAAACTGATTTATTTTGTTTCATTACCCAAACTCATTTCGCAATTTATCTAGTTGCGCTTCAAGTAAACCTTCGCTCAACTCGCCGGTGACCCTGAGTCGGACTAATCCATTTGGATCGATGATCCAAGTTTCAGGAACACGGGCAACACCAAAGGCAACTGCGATCGTGCCATTGTCATCTTTTAATTTCGGCCACGATCCGCCATTTTTTAAAAAGAATTCGCGAACAGCAAAATCACTGTCGTCATTGACGACCGTGTACAACTCGGCGCCATTCGCATTCGTGGCCTCGCGATTTGCAAAGTCAACTAATAGTTGGTGCTCATTGATGCACGGCACACAAGTTGAATTAAAAAAATTTAATACAACCCACGAACCTTTACGGCGCTGCAACTCAAATGGTTGATCATCAATTGTTGACCCGACGACAGATGGTGCGGGTTGGCCAAGAAGCGGCGACCTTGCAACTTGTCCATCGCTTGGCTTCGAGATAATTAACACCCAAAGCAACAGCGCTAAAATAAGTGCGACAACACTAGAAACGACTTTGACAAGATATTTAGCGAACATGCTTAGAGTGCATTCTGCTCAGATGTTGGCACCAGAGCACTTGTGGCCTCTGTCGGTCGGCGACGACGACCAGGAAACGCAGCGAGCACCGTACCGAGCGCCATTAAGCCTGTACCTATCCACAGCCAAGTGATCATTGGCTTGATGAAAACTTTGATTCGCGCCTTACCCGAATCTTGGCGAACTGGTGGCTCGAGTGTCAAATAAATATCGCTTGTGAGCGAAGCCTTAACCGATGGAGTACCGACATTCATTCCGATTCGGGTGTACTTGGTAATTGCTGGTTCATAAGTTTTTTTGCGATCAACGATTACGCGCGCTTTAACACTGATGCTTCGATCATCACGCACTTCTATGACATCGATCAGTTCAAAACTATGCCCAGCGAAAAATGCGGGTGTGCCCGTAACAAGTGAAAGTTCTTGACTCTTGCTATAACTATTTGATGCACCGAGCGCGACCGCAATCATGATCACACCCAAGTGCACGATCATGCCGCCGTTTGCTCGACCTACAAGACCTCTTAATCCTTGACGACGAGTCGCCAACACGACTTGTCGTAGTGCTGCACCACTTGATACTCCACCGAGAGTGAAAGTTAAAAGTGGTGCCAAACCATAGGCACCGAGGGCGAGACTCGCCACGAGTGCTGCGATTCCGCACCACGCTGGCCAAAACAATCTTGTCTGCAAAGTTTCAGCCGATGCCTTGCGCCATGGCAACACTGGTGCAATAGACATCAATGTGAGCAGTGCGATGCCGATTGGAACTGTTAGTCGATCAAAAAATGGAGCACCAACTGCGATCTGCCGATTTTGTAGTGCTTCAATAATTAATGGAAACACTGTGCCGAGTAAAACAATAAATGCAAATACCGCGAATAAAACATTGTTTGCCAAGAATGCAGCCTCGCGTGACAGCGGTGAATCAATTATTCCTGGGCTGCGTAACTTGTCGCCACGCCAACCGATTAGGAAAACTGAAACTATTAATACGACCGCAAAGAACGAAAGAAACCACGCACCGATGCCACTCTCGCTAAAGGCGTGAACACTATTTAAAACACCTGAGCGAGTCAAGAAAGTTCCGAGAATTGTCAAACTAAAAGTCGCAACTAGTAGCGAAATATTCCAGACACGCAACATTCCACGGCGCTCTTGCACTAATACCGAGTGAATGTATGCAGTTCCAGTTATCCACGGAAGGAGCGATGCGTTTTCAACTGGATCCCATGCCCACACTCCACTCCATCCGAGCACTTCATAGCTCCACCAACTGCCGAGTGCAATTCCAAACGTCAAAAATCCCCACGCAAATAATGACCACCTTCGCGTCGCAAGAAGCCAACCCTCGCCAACCCGACCCGTGACTAGCGCAGCAATTACAAATGCAAACGGCACAGTCACACCGACATAACCGAGATACAAAATCGGTGGATGAAACATCACCAAAATATGATTCTGCAATAACGGATTTGGCCCAGGCCCGTCTAGGACTCCTGGCGCGCCTGCTGCAAACGGGTTTGCCGGAAAAAATGAAACCAAGAAAAAGAATGCTAAGACGATCATCATTACCGCCATCGCCCACGCCGCAAGCGACTCGTTCATTCGCTTGCGCATCCAGAAACAAACTGCCAGTGTGTACCCAGAGAGAATCAGGACCCACATCAAGATCGAACCTTCAAGTGCGCTCCACACGGCCGCAAAGTTGTAAAGCGGAGGTGTCGACCACGAGCCAACTTTCTGCACATATGCAAGCGAAAAATCGCGAGTGATCATTGCATACTCCATCACTGCGAAGGCACCAACTGCAGCAGCAAACGCGAGCACTGCAAACCGTGAAACTAAGCGAATAACTCGCGGTTCGTTATTTCGCACACCAGTGATTGCAGCAAATGCGCCGAACACGGCTCCGACGAAACCGACGAGCAGTAAAGCACGACCTATCGTTCCGGCTACCCCTGCACTTGCGAGCACGCCGCGCTCCCAGACTCTTCTAGTCGATCTTTATTTTTCGCCTCGTACTCATTTGAGTGTTTAACTTCAATTCGATTTGATTCAAGTTTGCCGTTCACAAGCCGACCATGCGCAACAACCGAAACGCACTCTTGAAACACGCCACCAGGATCTCCTGAATATTTGACATCTAGAGATTTTCCATTGAAGACAAGTGTGAAATTAGTTGTGTTATTTAACTTTGCTAGCGAACCCTGCTCAACTGTGCCCTGCACACGCAGTCTGTTGGTTGTATCGCAACCTGAACGCACTCCGACTTCATCAACATTGCAGTAGTAATCAATCGCTGAAGATAAAAACTGCGTGACAATAACCACGCCACCAACTCCAACGAGTGACAAAATAATTATCGGCATCCATCGTCGGCGCTTAGGTGCCTGTGATTCTGGTCGTGGTGTTAGATCCATGGTTTGTGTTGATCTTCTACGACTTTCGCAGAACTTTTAGCGCGACGCAAAGTGCCGACTGCAAATAACACGATTGCGGCAACAGTAATAATGTATGAAGCAAAGATGAAGCCAGCGTCTTGCATCTAGTTGCTCACACTCTCATTTTGACGCGCAAGAATCGCGGCGTCTAATCCGCTTTGATTGGCGAGATCACTGAGCAACATTGTTCGTTGACGATGCAGAATAAGCCATACAAATACGAGAGTGAACCCAACTACACCGCTAAACAAAGTGAACAACATTAAGCCGTCCATTTTGACATCACCATTTGGATCTAAAATTGTGGCGCGTTGGTGCAGACTGCGCCAAAAAACGACACTGAAATGTACGAGTGGAATCTCGAGCACCGCGAGTAAAGCAATTACTGCTGAGCGTCGCGCGCGTTGTTCAATTGATCCATCAAGACGACGCACAGCGAGATAGCCGATGTAGGTCACAAGCAAGAATGCTGTCGTCGTCAGTCGCGGATCCCATTGCCAAAACTCTCCCCAAGTAAGCCGACCCCACAAACTGCCTGTGACCAGCGTTATCACCATGAACATCACGCCAACTTCGGCAGATGCCCCAGCAACACGATCAAAACCCAACGAATGACGCTTGGCGAAAATATAAAAGGCTGATGCGATTGCAGTAACGATGAACGCAAGATACGCAATCCATGCAGACGGTACATGCACATACATAATTCGAACTGACTCGCCTTGCACAACATCGGCAGGAGTAAATACGAGCCCACTGATTACAACCCATGTCATTACTACGATCGTCAAAACGCCAACGATGCGAGTCGCCTGAGTGCCAGTGCTTGAAAACTTTGGCGCTGATTGTGACATCATTAAAGTAACTCCCTATTTATTACAGATTCAATTTACTATTCATCAATCAACGGACCGAAGGCCAGTGATCCACCAACACCGAATACTGCAGCAAAAATTGCCAACAACCCAACCCATGCCCAACCTTCAGAAATTGCTGCGCCACCGCTGCCAAAAGCCGCTTCCGTAGCTCGTGTTGCAGCAATAAGAACCGGCGCAACAACTGGCAATAACAACAATGGAAGCAAAGTTTCGCGACCATTTGTGCCCGCAGTAAGACCGCCATAAAGCGTACCGACGAAGCCCAATCCCGTTGTTGCGCAGACAACACAAGTGACCAACAACACCAGACCAATTACCGAAACTTGCACTTGATACAGCAAAAATGCTGCGGCGATCAGCACAACATCGAGTGCAATTAATTGCAAACTAAGTGCGATTGCCTTACCGAGAAAAACTGCCGAAAGATCTATGCCTGCGACTCGAAGCGAATCAAGCGCCGAGTCAGATGTATCAATCGCGAACGACCGTTGCACAATTATGAATAGTGAAAAAATTGTTGCTAGCCAGATTAAGCCACCAGCAACACGCTGCAAGACATCATCATTGTCAAGAGCAAAGGCAAACATCACCATGATCAGGCCCGCAAATGGCAGAACTTGATTTGTCACAACTCGGCTTCGTGCTTCAATTCGTAAATCTTTAATAAAAACAGCACTGGCGACGCGGCGCTTCGCAGTTTTGATGGCAGTTTTTTTCATCCCGGTTTTACCGTTCCAGATGCGACGACCAAACTGCGTGTAGCAAGTGCGCTGGCTCGCTCAATTTCATGCGAGGCAAAAATTACCGTCGCGCCTGCATCTCTTGCTGCGCGAAGAGTTCTATCAAGTTCATCACGACCTTGTGCGTCAAGTCCGGCATGCGGCTCGTCTAATAGCCAAAGTTGTGCGCGACGCACGATCAGTGATGCAAGTGCACACCGACGACGCTGACCAGCAGAAAGTTT
>CAMAWU010000030.1 GCA_945862025.1 Ferrithrix thermotolerans DSM 19514
ACTGCGTTGTCGCTGCCGCGCATTGACATCAAAACTTGGAAACTCAATATAGGTGGAATGGTTAAAACACCGCTAACGCTTTCATACCAAGACTTACTGGCACGACCAATGGTTGAGCGCACGATCACCATCTGTTGTGTGTCCAATGAAGTCGGTGGTCCGTATATCGGTAATGCGGTTTGGCAAGGCGTGCTTATCGCCGATTTACTTATCGAAGCAGGTGTTGATCCGCGGGCAGAACAAATATTTGGTACGAGTGCTGATGGTTGGACATGTGGGTTTCCAATTGGCGCAGCAGTCGATGGACGCGATGCGATGATTGCAATCGGCATGAATGGTACTGCACTGCCGCTCGAACATGGCTACCCCGCTCGCGTAATTATTCCAGGCCTTTACGGATATGTCAGCGCGACAAAATGGATAACCAATCTAGATCTAACAACTTGGAGTGAGGCACAAGGATATTGGGTGCCACTTGGTTGGTCGCGCGATGCACCAATCAAGACACAGTCGCGAATTGATGTGCCCCGCCGAAATGAAAGAGTTTCTGCTGGCAAAATTGCAATCGCTGGTGTGGCCTGGGCACAACATAGGGGTATCGAAAAAGTTGAAGTCCGCATTGACTCTGGAGAATGGAAACTTGCGACACTTGCACTCGATTTCAGTGATGACACTTGGCGCCAATGGAAATATGAACACGATGCCAAGCCTGGTGACTACAGAATTCAAGTTCGCGCTACAGATAAAACTGGTGAGACTCAAACCGAAGAAGTCAGCCCGCCAGACCCAGACGGTGCGACCGGTTATCACACCAGAACTTTAAAAGTTATTTAACTCACACCCCGAAGTGTGTGGAGTTAAGTTAGATCGGCTGGTGTTTGGCGCTCGTTGAGATGCAGATCGGTACCCGTATACGGATGCGCAAGTGCGACTTCTTCATTCAACTCAACACCAAGACCTGGTTCTTTGGACGGAATGACATAACCGTTTTCAAACTGAATTGGCTTCTTCAAAATCTTGGCGTGAAAACCACCCCAGTCTTGAATGCTTTCAAGAATCAAGAAGTTCGGCGTGCAAGTACTCAACTGAATATTCGCTGCGCCTTCAATTGGTCCACAATAAAGATGCGGAGCAATCTGCGCATGATAAGTCTCAGCAATCGATGCAATTTTTTTGCCTTCGAGAATTCCGCCACAACGACCAGTCGCCAATTGAATAATCGATGCGCCACCAACGCGCAACAAATGGGCAAACTCGTATTTCGAAGTAAGTCGCTCACCAGTTGCAATCGGAATGCTCGTGTGCGCTGCGACTTTAGCCATCTCTTCTGGCGCATCAGGTGGAATCGGCTCTTCGAACCACATTGGGTCGTATGGCTCAAGTTGTTTTGCTAAACGAATTGCACCAGATGCCGTGAACTGACCATGAGTACCAAACAAAATGTCAGCGCGATTTCCAACTGCTTTGCGAATCGCTGCAACCATGCGCACGCTGCGATCAATTGTTGCTAGCGACGGTTGACGTCCGTCGTAAACCGAATACGGCCCGGCTGGGTCAAGTTTTACTGCAGTAAAACCGCGCTCAACTTCACGCACGGCAGCCTCAGCCGCAAGATCTGGGTCGGTATAAAGCGGATGATCAGAGTGCGCATCAAACTCATGTGATGGATATAAATACGTGTAGCAACGCAACCGATCGTGAACTTGACCGCCGAGCAACTCGTAAACCGGTTTACCAGTGTCTTTGCCGCAGATATCCCACATCGCCATTTCTAAACCGCTGACGACGCCAGCCGTGCTGAAGTCTGGGCGGTGCGCAAAACCCGAGCCATATGTTCGACGCCACATTTTTTCGATATGAAATGGATCGCTGCCGAAAATATAACGCTCGAACATGTCTTCGGCGACTTTGCAAACAATTTGTGGCGAATATGTGGCTGTATAAATTTCGCCGATACCAGTCACGCCAGTATCAGTTGTTAATTTTACGAAAATAAAATAGCGACCACCCGTGCGCGGTGGTGGATTGCCAACAACAAACGTTTGAATCTTTTCAATCTTCACAACTCCACCGTTCTTTTTAGTTTGAACCAATAAATAATTTAACTAGAAAACAATTACATTTCGCAATGCGTCGCCACGCTTGACAGCAGCAATCGCTTCATTGATTTCTTCTAACTTATAAGTCTTCGTCACCAGTTCGTCTAGTTTGAGACGACCCTGTTCGTAGAGTGAAATTAGGTTTGGAATATCTATTTGAATTCGAGCCGAGCCCATTTTTGAGCCAAGAATATTTTGACTATACGCAGCCATCGTGCCTGGGTCAATCTCTGACATCACACCATTTGCTGGCATTCCGACAAGCACGACTGTGCCAGATTTGGCAAGCAAACCATACGACGAGTCGAAAGCCTGTTTAGCACCAACAGTTACGAACACGTAATCTGCACCGCGGCCGTCGGTGATCGCCTGCACTTGCTTTGTGACATCTTCTTTACCTGAGTTGATGCCGTGTGTTGCACCAAATTTTTTGGCTGCCTCAATTTTCGTATCCGAAAGATCAACAGCAATAATTGATCGAGCACCACTCACGCGAGCACCCTGCACCGAATTCAAACCAACACCGCCAGCACCAATAACAACTACATGACTACCTGGCTCAACTTTTGCAGTGTTTGTTACTGCACCAAAACCAGTGATCACACCGCAAGCCAATAACGACGCGCTGGCGGCTTTGATATCTTTTGAAATCACAACGACTTGAGAATCATGAACAACTACATACTCGGCAAAACTACCGGTACGCATTGCTTGCACGATTGACTCACCTGATTTAGATGTCAGAGGGCTCTTGGCATCAAGCGGGAAAGAAGTTTCGCAAGTTACTGGCATTCCGCGCGAACAACCCCGACAGTGACCGCATGAGCGAATCAAAGTCACAACTACACGGTCGCCAACTTTAACTTGAGTTACACCCGCGCCAATTTCTTCGACAATACCGACACTCTCATGGCCAAAAATCGCCGGCAAGGTTCCACCCCACGCGCCATCGGCGTAAGAAATATCACTATGACAAATCGCTGTCGCCAAAATCTTTATTCGCAACTCACCTGCCTGTGGTTTAGCTAATATGACTTCTTCGATTACGAGTGGCTTGCCGAACTCGCGACAGACTGCAGCTTTCATTTTTATGGCCTTTCAAATATTTAGTTTTTGTATTCAGGGGATTCTTGATCAAGAATCTCGATCAAAGCCGCAAAATGGTGCTCTGCAGACTTTGGATACTCTAGCCATTGTTTGCAAACCAAAGCTGCTATTTCATCCTCGATAATTAAAAGTTCGCGACCCGTTGAAAGTGCGAGCACCTGTAATTGCGCAGCTTTTTCAAGATAATACAACTCATCAAATGCTTCAGCTACCGAATTGCCAACGACTATCACGCCGTGATTGGCAAGAAATAGCACGCTCTTTGACTTACCTAACACACGCGCTACTCGCTCGCCCTCGCTTTGTTCGAGAGCCATTCCTGCATAGTCACGGTCATAGGCGATGCGTTGATAAAACCGACACGCATTTTGATCCAACATCAAGAATTCAAAATCACGCAGGCACGCCAACGAAGTCGCATACGGCATGTGAGTATGCAAAATGCACTTGGCATGTGGCAAAAGTTTGTGCAACTGGCCATGCAGATTAATTGCAGTTGGGTCAACTAATTGACTTTCGGCGATGCCAAAGTTTTTTGCATTCAAATCAACCAACACGAGATCACTTGCCTGAACAAGCGAAAAATGTCGACCAGCGGGGTTGATTAAAAATTCTTGCCCATCATCAGAAATCGCGAGACTGAAATGGTTCGCCGTTGCCTCGTGCATCTCTAGCTTTGCCGCCCAGCGAAATGCAACTGCAAGATCGCGGCGAGCAGACTGCTCTGTGTCCATTTCTTAAATCTTATTGCAACCTGGCAGGAAACCCCGGTGCGCGCAGATCGGTGCCGAGCGCATCTTCAAGAAGTTTTACGACTTGAGTCGACCATACTTCGCCACCATATTGAGATTTGGCCCGAACAAATGCTTGTTGCACAGTGCTCGCTACATCGAGTGGCACACCAAATTTGCGACCGTACTCCATCGCAAAACCCATGTCCTTAAGTGCGAGATCCATCGTGAATCCGATGTCATAACTTCCGTTGAGAATAACTTGACCTTCGGTTTCATGGACAAAACTATTGCCCGAACTATTTTTGATGACTTCGTATGCAATGCCCAGATCAATTCCACCTTTTTTAGCAAGCATTAGCGCTTCACCACATGCCACGAGATGAATGAATGCCAACATGTTTGTGATCACTTTGATCACGGCTGCACTGCCGAGTTCTCCGACATACAAAACTGGCTTGCCCATCGCCTCTAGCAAATCTTTGTGCGCCGCAAAAATCTTTGGATCGCCGCCAATTAGAACAGTGATATCGCCTTCGGCTGCTTTGTGCACGCCACCAGTCACTGGCGACTCAAGTGTATTTATTCCTAACTTGGCAGCGATCTCTCCAAGACGCAATGTTTCACTGCGGTCGTTGGTGCTCATGTCAATCCATGTTGTGCCTTTTGCTAATCCGCTAAACACGCCATTCTCACCACTGACTACCGCGTCAATCGCACGAGGCGATGGTAAACAAGTAAATACAACTTCAGATACCTGAGCAACTTCCTTTGCCGAATTCGCCCACTTTGCACCTTTGGCGACTAACCCATCACCAAGAGATTTATTTAAGTCGTGAATGGTCACGTTGTGCCCTGCGCGGATCAAACTCGCCGCTAAGTAAACACCAAGGTGCCCTAGTCCAATGAAACCGCAATTGCGTGATGTAACTGTGTTGCTCATAATTGAATCCAAGTCGTCTTAAGGTTTGTGTATCCCTCTATTGAATACATCGAACGATCACGACCAGTACCAGATTGTTTGAATCCGCCAAACGGTGTTGTGATTGAACCCTTATCAAAAGTATTAACCCAAACAGTGCCGGTTCGCAACTTGCGTGCAATTCTATGCGCTTTTGTAATATCACGAGTCCAAATTGATGACGCCAAACCATATTGCGTGTCGTTAGCGACATGCACTGCCTCATCGGCACTTTGCACAGCAACTGAAACTAATACCGGTCCGAAAATTTCTTCGCGTTCAATACGCATGCCTGGCTTTACATCGCGAAACACAGTTGGCGGAATAAACACTCCACCTTTGACTGGCTCAACACGGTTGCCACCCGAGAAAACTTTTGCGCCTTCTTGTTTACCGATGTCAATGTAATTAAGCACCCGATCGAATTGTGTCTTATCAACAATTGTGCCCATTGCAGTTTTTGGATCGTATGGGTCGCCTGGTTGAATTGTTTCGCCAACTTTTGTAATTTTTTCTAGAAGTTCGTCTTCAACTGACTTCTCTACAACCAGTCGAGTACCGGCATGACAAGTTTGCCCAGAGTTATAAAACACCCCCCATGCAATTGCCGATGCTGCCGCATCAAGGTCCGAGCAATCACTTAAAACAATTTGTGGTGTCTTGCCGCCAAGTTCAAGCGACACAGATTTACCGTTACTCTCGGCGGCATATTTTAAGAAATATCTACCAACTTCTGTTGAACCAGTGAACGCAAGTTTGTCAACATCCATGTGCAGACCAAGTGCTGCACCTGCCGTTGGTCCGTAACCCGGCACAACATTGAATACGCCCTCCGGCAAACCAGCTTGCACACCAAGTTCAGCAAAAAATAATGCCGACAACGGCGATTGCTCAGCAGGCTTTAAGACAACTGAGTTTCCGGCAGCGAGCGCAGCACCAACCTTCCATGAAGAAATAATTAACGGATAGTTCCACGGCACAACTGCACCGACTACACCGAGTGGCTCTCTTTCGATTAACGCCAAAGCATCACGCGGTACTGGTGCAATTTGTCCGTACATCTTGTCGATCGTCTCGGCGAACCATTGCAAGTTGCTGGCAGCAGATGCCATATCAACATTCACTGAATCGCCAATAGGTTTGCCAACATCCATTGTCTCGAGCAACGCAAGTTCATTTACATTGTCACGCAACAGCTGCGCCCAACGCAACATAATATTTTTGCGATCGACTGGCGCCATTTCGCTCCATACGCCAGAGTTAAAAGACTTTCTTGCCGCCGCAACTGCGCGGTCAATATCTACCGAGTCACCTTCGGCAACGTTCGCGGCAACCGTGTTATCTCGCGGATTAATTGATTCAAATGTCTTGCCACTCGCAGCGTCAACAAATTTGCCGTTGATGAACAGTTTGGTACGACTAACTTTTTGAGTTGAACGCTTTGTCCACTCTTCGCGGGTCAATAGATCAGTCATGGTTTGGTCTCCTCATATTATTTTTTATCTCGATACAACACCGAAAGACGCTACCAGTGAGGGTTAGATCAAACAGTGCGCACCGGCAAGTCTCCGGTGAAATTTGTCAAATTTTTTGAACCCTTTGTCGCGTCGTGCGAACTGTCAGAATATAGATGTGCTGAAGCAAAAGACGGACCCAACAGAGACAACCTGCTTGCTGGCGATCGCCTCAGTACATCGAACGGGTTCAACTCTGTTGTGCTCAATTCTTCGTGCCACAGGCATGGCAGGAATGCCGATGGAGTATTTAAATATTCATACCAAGAATTTTACAAACTTTCGTAACGAAAATGGATTGCCCAAGCTCAACACTCGCGGCAAAGTCATCGGTACAGCGCGCAGACTTTTAAGGCGTAATGCGTGGCGCAATATTGACTATTTTTCTGACTCATCGTGGCGCGCATTTCTGAATCGCGCCGCAGAATTAAATACAACCTCAAATGGTGTGTTCGGCATCAAAATGCACTGGAACCAATACGACGAACACATGTTGCAGCGTGGGCTAACCGCCGATCATTGGGGTGCACCAATCAAATGGGTGCGAATCTCTCGTGACAACGAAGTTCGCCAAGCAATTTCACTGGTTCGTGCTGAGCAGTCAAATCAATGGAATAGCAACATGTCGGCAACCAATGAACCGGTTTACAGCGAGCAAGAAATTGTTGCTGCACTTCAAACAATCAAGAATGCAAATCAAAGTTGGGACAAGTACTTCGCCGAACATCAAATAGTCCCGTTACATGTCTCTTACGAACAATTAACCCGAGACATGGATGTCACAGTTCGGCGAATAATGGACCACATCAATACCCCAATAGAAACTGTGCCAGCGCCACAAACAAAACGGCAATCAGATGGGGCGAGTGCGCAATGGGAGAGCCAATTTCTTGAGGCCCGACCCGAATTCAAGTCTCGCGCTGCCACAATAGAACGGTGAGCGTTTCGACTATTTTTGACCCATCCCAGTGGACACAAGTTCAAGGGTTTTCGTTTCGTGATATCACATATCACCGTGCAAAAGCGCACGGCACAGTGCGAGTTGCATTTAATCGCCCTGAGGTTCGCAACGCATTTCGACCAAGCACAGTTGACGAGTTGTATCGCGCACTCGACCACGCTCGACAAACAACTGATGTTGGATGTGTTTTATTAACGGGTAACGGCCCATCGCCAAAAGATGGAGGTTGGGCATTTTGTAGTGGCGGCGATCAACGAATTCGTGGCACTGATGGCTACAAATACGAAGACGGTGACGAAAATAAAAACAGCGCAAGTACCGGTCGATTGCACATTCTTGAAGTTCAACGGTTAATACGATTCATGCCAAAAGTTGTGATCTGCGTTGTTCCAGGTTGGGCAGCAGGTGGCGGACACAGTTTGCACGTTGTCAGCGATTTAACATTGGCCAGCAAAGAATATGCTCGGTTCAAACAAACTGATGCCGATGTCGCAAGTTTTGACGGTGGGTTCGGTTCGGCTTATCTTGCCAAACAAGTCGGCCAAAAGTTTGCGCGCGAAATTTTCTTTCTCGGACGCGAATATTCTGCGGATGATGCTCATCGAATGGGCATGGTCAACGCGGTTGTGCCCCACGCCGAATTAGAAAAAGTTGCACTCGAGTGGGCTGGCGAAATAAACGCCAAAAGTCCAATGGCTCAACGAATGCTCAAGTTTGCATTCAATGCAATTGACGACGGTCTTGTTGGTCAACAAATTTTTGCTGGCGAAGCGACACGACTTGCATACATGACATCCGAAGCAACCGAAGGTCGCGATTCGTTCCTCGAAAAACGTGATGCCGATTGGTCAGAATATCCTTGGCATTTTTAATCTTGCGAATTAATTTGCGTCGCAATGATCACAACTATTACTTCTAGCCAAGATCCGCGACTCGACCCACTACGACTTGGCGAGCGACAACTAACTACCATTGCTCAGCGCCGATCAACATTGGCTGCGGGTCGATTTATCGCAGAAGGCGATTTAGTTGTTGCCCGAGCACTTGATGCTGGGTATAAACCAGAAGTCGTTTTATGCGACGGCGAACAGGCCAAACGATTTGCCACTGATATTACTGCGCTCGGAGGCCAATGTCTGACGGCTGATATTGATATTCGTCGTGAGGCAACAGGTCTCGGCGTACCACTTAGTGCACTCGGAGTTTTCTTTCGCCCAACTCCGTTGACACAACTTGAAGTTTTTGAAAATGCGACCCGGGTGATTGTTGCTGAAGCAATCGATAATCCAAGCAACATCGGCGCAATTGTTCGTTGTGCAACCGGACTTGGCTGGAATGGTTTAATCTGCGATACAACCAGCGCCGACCCATTATCACGCCGAGCGCTTCGAGTTTCGATGGGCGCCGCATTCAATCTTCGATTCGCGCGAAGCAACGACATCTCTGAAACTTTAAAAACTTTGCAGGGTCGCGGTTACACGGTTCTTGCGCTTACCCCAAATAGTTCGGCAACTGAACTAACTAAAGTTTCGCTTCAGCAAAATGCACCAAGAGCACTTGTATTTGGCTCCGAACGGGCGGGACTCAGCCAACTAGCGCTTGAGACTTCTGACATTCAAGTACGAATCGAAATGAACCCCGCGATTGACTCTCTAAATGTTGCCGCCGCCGCCGCAATTGCGTGTTACGCACTGCGCTAACTCGGGTTAGCGCGGATAATCGGCTGACGAAATCGGCAATCCGGTGTCGTTGCGCAAGTGCTCTGCAGCCTTGACGAAATAGTCAGTGAGTTCACCGCGAATTAAATCGTCGCTCGATAACTCATTTACTGCAGCCAACATGTGGAGCAACCATTGATCTCGCTCAACTGGGCCGATTCGAAAAGGCATGTGTCTCATTCGCAATTTTGGATCGCCCCGATTTTCGTTGAACATCGGCGGCCCACCCCAATATTGTGCGAGAAACCAAGTGAGATGAAGCCGCGCTTTCTCTAGATCATTTGGTTCTGCATATAAAACTATTAAGACTGGGTCAACTGCGACACCTTCATAAAACCGATCAACTAGCCGTTCAAAAAATGCCAGACCACCGACACGTTCAAACAGCGAATTACTTGAACTCAGGATCTTGCCATTCTGGAAAAATCTCTGGCGTATCACTCGAAACCTTCATCGTAAAATTTGCTGCCCGCTTCTCTAGAAAACTAGTCACACCTTCGCGAGCATCAGCAGAGTTTCCGCGTTGCATGATGCCTCGCGATTCTGCACGGTGGGCTTCCATCGGGTGCGATGCCCCGAGCATCCGCCACAGCATTTGTCGTGACAACGACACGGACACTGGTGCAGTGTTCAACGCAATTTCAGCAGCAATCGCCCGGGCAGCGGTAAGCAAATCTTCTGGCGCATGAACACTTCGTACTAGTCCTGATTCTTTGGCTTCATCAGGGCTAACCATTCGCCCAGTAAAAACCCATTCTGTTGCTCGCGAAATACCGACGACACGAGGCAAAAACCAAGACGAACAGGCCTCAGTCACAATTCCACGGCGCGTGAACACGAAACCAAACTTTGATGTGTTGCTGGCCAAGCGAATGTCCATTGGCAAAGTCATTGTCACACCGACTCCGACAGCTGGGCCATTGATTGCACCAATCACGGGCTTCTTGCTATTAAATATTCGCAGCGACACCAGCCCACCGCCATCTCGAGGCACACCACGCACACCCTGCACATCACTGCCCCCACGACTGAAAGTTTCGCCACCCAATGAAAGATCTGCACCTGCACAAAAAGCACGGCCGGCACCAGTAACAATTACCGCGCGAACAGAATCGTCTGCGTCAGTCAAATCAAAAGCGGCAATAATTTCATGCAACATTTTATTTGTAAACGCGTTCAACTTTTCCGGACGATTAAGTGTGATAGTCGCGATATTCTCACTGACGCCGTATTGAATTTGCGAAAACTCATTCGTATCTGACATGTAATTATTTAAACATCAAGAAAGCGCGTTGCCGCAATCGCAGAGCCGACAGCTCCGACTACTGCACCGATACCGAGCAGAATAAACATCACCGAAGTCAAATAACTACTCGGAACAACCAACGAACTAATGCCGGTACCAGGTTTAAATCCGGCGACACCATTTGTCCAAGCTGAATTCAATGCCCACAGACCGCCACAAGAAACAACTCCACCGAGCAACCCCTGCAACAAACCTTCCAACATAAATGGCACACGGATGAACCAGTTTGTCGCACCAACAAGTTTCATCACTTCAATTTCTCGTCGCCGAGCAAACATCGCCGTGCGAATTGTGTTCCAAATTAATCCAACGGCAACTGCCAACAACACAAGTGACATCACCAAAGTTACGACGCGAATGAAATTAGAAAGAGTCGAGATCACTTGAAACTCATCTTCGGCAAGCGCAACTGCTTCAACCCCGGGCAATGTTCGGTATTGATCGCTCAGCGATCGTACAAGTTGTGGGTCGTCAGAAAGTGGAACAACCTTAAACTGCGTCGGAATCGACTCGGGGGTTAACAGGCTCAGCGTCACCGGGTCGCCAACAAAAATTCGCTTTGCCTCTTCGTAACTTTCGGTCTTGTTTAAATAAAGTAATTTATTAACATCAATAATTGTTGGTGATGACCGCAACACAGAATCAATCAATCCAATTTGCTCTGCAGATGCATCACTGCGCACGAACACGATCATCTCGACATCGCCGCGCCATTGCACGAGCAAATTCTCGAATGCTCGTTGAATCAAAAATGTCGTTCCAACAAGCAATAGTGAAACAGCAGAAGTCAAAATCGCCGCAGCAGTGAGTGTTAGATTGCGACGAAAACTTGCCCAGGTTTCACGCAGCGCATAGCTAATTCGTGAAAACATTTACTCGTAAACTCCACGCTCTTGGTCACGAACAATCACTCCGTGATCCATTTGAATAACTCGACGGCGCATTGAATTGACAACTCGGTGGTCGTGGGTTGCCATAACAACTGTTGTGCCAGTTTCATTAATCCTGTCAAGCAAACTCATGATGCCTTCACTGGTTGTTGGGTCAAGGTTTCCCGTCGGCTCGTCGGCTAAGAGAATCAATGGGCGATTAACGAAAGCGCGCGCAATTGAAACTCGTTGTTGCTCGCCACCCGACAACTGCTCAGGAAAACGGCCATGCTTATCGGCCAAACCGACAAGATCTAAAACGGCTGGCACTTGGCGCTCGATCACATGTCGTGGTTTGCCAATTACTTCGAGAGAAAAGGCAACATTTTCAAAAACAGTTTTGTTCAGTAAAAGTTTATAATCCTGAAAAACATTACCCATACTTCGCCGCAAAAATGGCACTCGTGAAGCAGGAAGGTCATTGATATTGCGTCCAGCGACCCACACATCCCCGCGCTCGGGTTGCTCTTGTCGATTTATCAGTCGCAACAAAGTTGACTTGCCTGAACCCGAGGGTCCGACCAAAAATACGAACTGGCTCTTGGGTATATCGAACGAAGCATCTCTTACGGCAACTGTTTCACTGCCATAAATCTTCGTCACATTTTCTAGACGAATCATCGCGACTAACTTACCAGCGCACGGCATGCACCGACGATGACCGAATTATTGTGCGCTATTAGTTGCCTCTTTGTCAGAACGGCGCCATCGCAGGTAGCCCTCCATGAATTGATCAAGTTCGCCATCTAAAACCGCAGTGACATTGCCAGTTTCGACATTTGTTCGAAGATCTTTGACCATCTGATATGGCTGTAAAACATATGAGCGAATTTGGCTGCCCCAGCCGACTTGCGCTTGCTTGCCAGCAATTTGAGCAAGTGCCGCAGCGCGTTCTTCTTCGTCTTGAGCAATAACCATTGCTTTGAGTCGCTTAAGTGCACTTTCACGATTTTGTAATTGACTTCGCTCCTGCTGCGACGACGCAACAAGTCCTGTTGGCTCATGGACTAATCGAACTGCCGACGAAGTTTTGTTGACATGCTGTCCACCAGCGCCAGATGCACGAAATACTTCCATGCGAATATCGGTCTCATTGATCTCAAGTTCGGCCTGATCTAAAATTGGCCAAATCTGCACGAGGGCAAAACTTGTTTGCCGGCGTCCTTGGTTATCGAACGGGCTAATTCTCACAAGACGGTGTGTGCCACGCTCACTAGTTAAAAACCCGTAGACATATCTGCCGCGTATCGTCACGTCAGCAGAAAGGATTCCTGCTTCGGTGCCAATTGAGATATCGCCAATTTCAAACCCGAAACCTTTTAGTTCTGCCCAACGCCGATACATGCGCAGCAGCATCTCGCTCCAGTCTTGAGCATCAACACCGCCATCTTTAGCATTGATTTGCAAAATCGCATCGCAGTCATCGTGCTCTCCGGTGAACATACTTCGCATTTCTAGTGAATCAAGTTGAGATCGACATGCGGCCACCCCGCGTTCAAGTTCAGGCTCTTGCGTCGCATCGTCGGCTTCACGAGCAAGTTCATGCAATACAAACAAGTCATCAACCGTGCTTGACAACCCGTCAAACTGATCTAAGTCGGATTTAAGTGCAACATATTGCGAGTTGATCTTCTTTGCATGGTTTTGGTCGTTCCATAAATCTGGCTTTGCGACCTCGACTTCTAGTTCAACTAACAGCCCGCGAGATGCGACAACATTCAGATATTCCGATGCTTCAGCAACGCGCTTGCGCAACTCATTGAGTTCTGTTGAAAAATCTTTCATTAGCTGACAGCGTCGTATTTAAAGACTGAATTAATTTACGCGACCGTGACACATCTTGTACTTTTTGCCAGAACCACATGGACACGAAGAGTTTCGTGGTGTCTTTGACCAATCGGGCGCACCAAAGACGCCTGAACTTGTGCCAGATTTAGCAACTTGGCTTGGTTGATCATCAACATTTTCGTCGGAAGTTTGCTGAATATTGCTCAATGCAGCAGTCGCTGAACTGTTATTGACTACTTGCACATGCATTACATATTTAACAAAGTCTTGGGCGATGCCCTTCATTAGTGAACCAAACATCTCGAAGCCTTCGCGTTGCCATTCGATCAGTGGATCTTTTTGTCCAACTGCACGCAAGTTGATGCCCTCTTGCAAATAGTCCATCTCTTCTAGATGCTCGCGCCATCTTTGATCAATAATTCGCAACATCACTTGACGCTCAACTTCTCGCATCACGGACTCGCCCATCTCTGCTTCTCGTTGAGCATAAAATCCGCTGGCGTCCAACATCACTAGGTCGTACATTTCATCGGTTGAATCACAGTTCGCAAGGTTGACCGCAACGATTTTCGTTGGCCAGAAAGTAACAAGTTCAAGAGCCAAACCTGCGACATCCCACTCGTCATCAACTTCAGCAACGCAATGAGCCTCAATTAAGGCATCTACTGCCTCAGCCAAATACTCCATTGCCGCTGACTTCAGGTCAAGTCCTTGCAAAATTTGATCTCGGCGCTGATAAATAATTTTGCGCTGTTCGTTCATCACTTCGTCATATTTCAGAACATTTTTTCGCACTTCGCCGTTGCGTTGCTCAACAGTGGTTTGCGCTCGCTCAATTGCTTTGGTCACCATCTTGGCTTCGATTGCTTCATCATCGGGCAAGGCACGACCCATAACCCACGACAAAGCGCCAGTTGCAAACAGCCGCATAAGTTCGTCATCAAGACTTAAGTAAAAACGACTTTCGCCCAAATCACCTTGGCGACCTGATCGACCTCGTAATTGGTTGTCGATTCGACGACTTTCATGGCGCTCGGTACCAAGAACATATAGTCCACCCAATTCGCGAACCTTGTCTCCTTCAATTTTGCACTCAGTTGTATATTTTTCAAGAAGTTCGTGATATAAATTTTGCGCTTGTTCGCGAGCCTTCAAGAAATCCGGTGGCATCAACTCAAGTTCAACAGGCAACGCAAACTCGTCCATCAATGTTTCAGGAGTGTGCCCAGCTTTCAGCACATCTTGACGAGCCAGACCCTCCGGGTTTCCTCCGAGCAAAATATCAACACCGCGACCCGCCATATTTGTTGCCACAGTTATTGAGCCGAGCCGACCTGCCTGTGTCACAACCATTGCTTCACGCGTATGTTGTTTCGCATTCAAAACCTCGTGAGGAATACCATGCTGCTTTAGTTTCTGGGACAACTTCTCACTTTTCTCAACACTGACTGTTCCAACTAGAACTGGCTGACCTTTTTCGTGCCGTTCTTCAAGATCTTTTACCACAGCCTCAAACTTGGCAGCTTCGGTTTTAAAAATTAAGTCAGCCTGATCAAGTCGCACCATTTGGCGATTAGTCGGAATCGGTACAACTTGCAAGTTGTAGGTATTCATTAGTTCTGCAGCCTCAGTTTGAGCAGTTCCTGTCATACCAGAAAGTTTTTCGTACATTCTGAAATAATTCTGCAAAGTTATTGTCGCTAAAGTTTGATTCTCTTCTTTGATTTTTACGCCTTCTTTAGCTTCAACAGCTTGATGGATGCCCTCGCTCCATCTTCGGCCCTCAAGAACTCGACCAGTGAACTCATCAACAATTTTAATTTCTCCATCTTGAATGATGTAATCCTTATCGCGGTGATACAGCACGGCTGCTTTTAAAGCAACTTGCAACTGATGCACGAAGTTCTGCTGCACTTCGTCATAGAGGTTGTCGATGCCAAGTTGTGACTCGACTTTTTCGATACCAATCTCGGTTGGCACGACAATTCGTTTATCCTCTTCGACGTCGTAGTCAACATCACGAACCATCGTGCGAACAATTGATGCAAATCGGTAGTACAACTTTGCTGCATCAGCAACACGACCAGAAATAATTAGTGGTGTTCGAGCTTCATCAATCAGAATCGAGTCAACTTCGTCAACGATCGCAAAATTGAAACCACGCTGAACTTTTTCTTCAAGCGTGCCGGCCATGTTGTCGCGCAGGTAGTCAAAACCAAATTCATTATTCGTTCCAAAAGTAATGTCTGATGCATAGTCGGCGCGCTTTTCTGCGGGACTCGTGCGTCGACCGGCAATCACAAGACCCACCGACAAACCGAGCCATCGATGAATCTGTCCCATCCACTCGGCATCTCGTTGCGCTAAATAGTCATTAGTTGTGATTTGATGAACGCCATTGCCTGAAAGCCCATTGAGGTAAGCGGGCAAAGTTGAAACGAGAGTTTTGCCTTCTCCGGTTTTCATTTCGGCAACCCAACCAGCGTGCAAAGCCGCGCCACCCATGAGTTGCACGTCGTAATGTCGCTGTCCGATAACACGAGTGGCCGCTTCACGCACCACGGCAAATGACTCAATCAATAAATCTTCAAGTGTTTCACCGCGATCTAGTCGAGACTTAAACTCACCAGTTTTGCCGCGCAGTTCAGCCTCGGACATTGCCGACATTTGGGCTGCCAACGCATTGATATCTGGCAGGATGTCGGCTAGGGCCTTGACTTTCTTGCCTTCGCCAGCTCGCAGGACTCGGTCGAGGATTGCCATAAGACTGTAGATGCTACAGCCGCACAGATAACTAGATTGGCTCCCGATTTGTAAAGCGCTTGTGATGCCCCTTTAAGCGTTGCTCCAGTTGTGACGACGTCATCGATCACAACAACGCACTGATTATCAATCGCACGAGAACTGAATTGCGGGACCGTAAGTCGCTGTTCACGGGATCGACCAGTTTGCGGTTGGTCAGTTAACCGACGCAACACACTACGACACGGAAGTTTCAACTCTCTGGCAACAAACCGAGCAAGAATTTCGGCGTGATCATGCCCGCGCTCAAGTTTTCGTTTAGTTGTTGTTGGAGCCCAAGTGATAAAACTAACTATCTGTTGAGTTTTTGCAGTCTCATCAAAAATTCGATTAGCCAATGCCCCGCCTAGTAGCGCAATTGATGATCTCAAATTGCGATATTTAATCGCCAGAATCATTTTGCGCACGACCGTGCTATACCCAAAGGCGACGATCACTTGTTGATTTACTGTGCTGGATAAATTAGTGCTGTGCAAATTAGCGCCGTGCAAATTAGCGCCGTGCAAATTAGTGCTGTGAAACTTTGGCGAACTGACTGATGTAGTTAATTGCGAAAGTTGTGCAATACAGTTTTTGCAGACCGAGGAACAAACTTTTTTACAACCAGGACATGTACTTCCAAAAACTTCTCCAACTAAGTTTCTTAAAGCAGTTTTAAACATCTTTTGAGATTATGTCGGCAGGGTGTTCCAAGATTGTGCACTGCTCTAGCGTCACAAATAGTCCGCAACCGATAGCCTGAGTCGGTGATCGGTCTAGAAACACTTGAATTTCGTGACCGGCTTGGTCGACGACTTATTCGTTGCGTAATTGGTCTATCGATATTCTCGTTTGGTATTTCTCTTCAAATGAACGCCAACATTGGTGCACCACCGTGGGATGTATTTCATCAAGGTATTGCTAAACAAACTGACATCTCAATCGGTAAAATTATCGTGTTAACCGGTTTTTCGTTGCTCCTACTTTGGATCCCACTAAAACAAAAACCTGGTCTTGGCACGTTTCTTAATGCACTTGAAATTGGATTGATCGCCGATATCGCTCTAGCGATTATCCCCGAGCCAGCCAGTATTTTTATTCGAGTTCCAATGGCATTGTCCGGGATCGTTATTGTCGCAATTGGATCTGGTCTTTATATTGGTAGCGCACTTGGACCTGGTCCGCGTGACGGTTTAATGACTGGTCTTGCCAAACGTGGAATACCAATTCGCGTCGGTCGTACCGCAGTAGAAGTAATCGTTCTCGTAACCGGTTGGCTACTTGGTGGCCAAGTCGGTGTCGCGACTTTTGCCTTCGCTTTTGGTGTCGGGCCACTCGTGCACTTTTTTTTACCACGCTTAGCGGTAAAAAAACTCGCTGTTTAACTAATAGCGGTAACGCTCAGCTTTGAATGGACCGCTTGGCTCAATGCCAAGATATTCAGATTGTTCGTCTGAAAGTTTTGTCAAAATTGCACCAAGCGCATCTAAATGCAACAACGCAACTTTTTCGTCAAGATGTTTTGGCAAGACATAAACACCCAGTGGATAATTTTTGGTGTTGTTGAACAACTCGATTTGTGCAATAACTTGATTCGTAAACGAACAACTCATCACAAAACTCGGGTGACCAGTTGCGCAGCCAAGGTTCACAAGGCGTCCTTC
>CAMAWU010000031.1 GCA_945862025.1 Ferrithrix thermotolerans DSM 19514
GGCATCGCCAACACTGGTCGCACGATTCGACTTCCAGTTCACGCCGGCGACACTCTTGCCCGTTTGCAAAAGGCTCGCTCTCGACTTGAGTTGAAGTTCGGTCGTCACGCAACGCTTGCCGAGTTGGCAGCAGAAGTCGAAATGCCAGCCGACAAAGTAACTGAAGCGTTGCGCTTTGCCGCCGAGCCACTCTCGTTGTCAGAACCACTACGCGAAGATGGCGATGCCGAGTTGGGCGATGTTGTTGAAGATCGTTCAGCAGAGTCGCCGTTTGAAGTTGCCGCTACTGCGTTGTTGCCAGAAGAAATTTCTCGACTGTTGGCGCCGCTTGATCAACGCGAACGAGAAATCTTGGCGCTTCGGTTCGGTCTTGATCGTGGTGAGCCTCGTACTCTCGAAGAAGTTGGTGAAGCATTTAATTTGACTCGTGAGCGCATTCGACAAATTGAGGCACGCGCAATGAGCAAGTTGCGCCATCCATCTAGTGACACAGGTGCTCGCGACCTTCTCTCGGTTTAGTTTCGACGCGACGTGTTGTGCGTCATCGGCGATCTCGTTGAAGACATTGTTGTTTGGTTACCAACTGCTTTAAGTTACGGAACTGATACACCTTCAAGGATTGTTCGCACTCGAGGTGGTAGCGCATCAAATGTTGCAGTTTTTGCCAGTGCCGTTGCTCAACAACACAACAAATATCGCGCGCGATTAATCGCCCAAGTTGGCAACGACCGCCTCGGCGATCAGTTAATTGAAACACTTCGCGATGCTGGTGTTGACCCATGTGTAGTTCGAAGTGGTCGCACGGGCTCAATTGTTGTAATTGTTTCTCCCGATGGCGAGCGCACAATGATCACTGATCGTGCTGCGGCAACCGAACTTCGTAGCGCACCAGAAAATTGGCACGAAAATGTTTCAGTTCTGCATGTTCCCGCCTATTCGCTCTTTTTAAAACCTCTGAGCGACGCAGCGCAGCAATGCATTCAACAAGCACACGCAAAAAATATTCCAGTCTCAATTGATGCTTCGTCGGCATCTTTGATAAAGACATTTGGTGTTGACAAGTTTCGCGATCTAGTACATCAACTTCAACCAAAGATTTTTTTCTGCAACACCGATGAGGCTGAAGTCATGAATCTGATGGCACACCCATTGGACCTTGGCATCGTGGTGATTAAAGCTGGCGCTCGGCCGACCACGCTGATTGAGAACAAAGTCGTCAAGACGGTTGAAGTTGAGCCTGTTGGTGGAATAATTGATTCAACTGGTGCAGGTGACGCCTTTGCCGCTGGTTTCTTGACGAAGTATGGCGAGAATAATTCTGATACATATATATGTGTCTTGGCTGGGCATCAACTTGCTGCGCAAGTTTTGCGCAGTCCAGGCGCAACAATGGATGCACGATGAACTCATTTGAAATTCAACTCAGCAACGAAGTTGGGATGGCCTTGTCGCAACGCAAACCAGTTGTCGCACTCGAATCAACAATTTTTTCAAATCTCGGTTTGCCATCGCCAGCAAATCTCGAGGCATTAACTCGCTGTACCTCGGTATTGCGAAGTCTCGGTGTCGTGCCAGCAATTACTGCGGTACTTGATGGCGTTGCTCGTGTTGGTATTGACGAAACAGAGTGGCCACGAATTCTTGGTCCAGCAAAAAAAGTTGGTGAGCGCGAACTCGGGCTTGCGATAGCCCAGCGCTGGGCTGTTGGTGCAACAACGGTTTCGTCCTCACTGCTGCTTGCAGCTCGAGCCGGCATTCGTGTTTTTTCAACCGGCGGTATCGGCGGCGTGCATCGCGGCGCCGAAACCAGTGGGGACATCAGTAGCGACCTTGGCGCAATCGCCCAACACCATGTCGTCACAGTTTGTGCGGGCGCTAAATCGTTTCTTGATCTGCCACGCACTCTTGAATATCTTGAAACTTTAAGCGTGCCCGTGCTCGGTCTCGGCTGCGATTTTTTTCCAGAGTTCACCGTTGAGCGTGGCGATTTAAAAATACCTGCACGAGTTGAAACGATTAAAGAACTCGCAGAAATTGTTCGGGCCAACGATGCACTCGGACGCAACGGTGGAATCCTCGCTTGCGTGCCTGTTCCAAAAAAAGACGGCTTACTTAAATCATTTATGGATGAAATTACGGCGACTGCGCTCAATGATGCGAACAACCAAGGCATCACCGGCGCGGCTGTTACTCCTTATGTTTTGAAATTTATCGCTAATGCAACACAAGATGCAAGCGTCAAAGCAAATCTTTCGCTGGCCGAAAACAATGCGCGAACTGCCGCGCAACTTGCGGTCGAACTTTCTATAGCGCAATAATTTTTGGCGGAGGCGGACGGGAATCGAACCCGCCGAACGAGGTTCACTCGTCCCAACCGCTTTGAAGGCGGCGGAGCCCACCAGGTACCCGGACACCTCCATCGCGAAGGCTACTTGTCTAAATTTCAGATGACGCAATTCGATCTTTGTGTACACATGCAATAACTCGAACCTAGTTACGACACTGGGCCCAAATAAAGGAGCATGCGAATGATTGTTTGTTGGTCAGTAAAAGGTGGTAGCGGCACAACCGTCGTGGCTTCAACTCTTGCACTAATTCGTGCCACCGAATCACAACGCGGTGCATTACTCGTCGATCTCGCTGGTGATGTGCCGGCGGTGCTCGGGCTTGCTGAGCCATCAGGACCTGGAGTCAGCGAGTGGTTATCTAACCCAGAAAGCGATTCGCGAATGACGCTTCAATCAATTGCAGTTCAAGCAACTGCAAATTTGCAAATCATCGCCAAAGGTTCAAAAACAATTACCGCAGACGCAAACTTCAGTCAACTTTGCAGTGCACTCGAAACTTTTAATCTGCCAATAATTATTGATGCGGGTTGTGGTGTGCCGCCACAAGAACTCCTCGCACGCGCCACCTCGTCGTTGTTAGTAACTCGCCCGTGCTACCTGTCGTTGCGTCGTGCCGCACAAATTTCAGCATCACCGACAGGCATCGTGCTAATTAACGAGCCTGGTCGCGCACTCGGAAAGCACGATGTTGAAGCAGTTATCGGCACGCCGGTTGTTGCCGAAATTACATTTGACGCTGCAATCGCCAGAGCAGTTGATGCCGGCTTACTTGCCACTCGGCTACCAACAATCATGTCTAAGCAACTCGCTGCAGTCGCATGAATCGTGCCGTCTTAGCGCGCGTCGCGCCAAATGTGCACTGTCGTCTGGATGAATTTTTTCGTGATCAAGAAATTCAAGAAGTTATGGTCAACTCTGGCTCGCAAGTTTGGATCGAACGCAATGGTGAACTTTCCAAAGTCGGCACGATTCATCCAGATGACACAAGGGCATTCATTGAACGCACTCTGCTTCCGCTTGGTCGACGCATCGACATAACCTCACCAGTTGTCGATGCTCGGCTAAGCGATGGCTCAAGATTGTGCGCTGTGATTCCGCCAATCGCCGTCGACGGACCTTGTGTGGCAATTCGCAGATTCAGCGCGAAACAAATGCGACTCGAAGATTTTGCTTCGCCACCAGTTATCGAATTACTACAGCAACTAATTTATGATCGCCGAAATATTCTCGTCAGTGGTGCGGCATCTGCCGGCAAGACAACCCTGCTTAATGCATTGTGTGATTATCTACAACCTAATGAGCGCATCGTGACAATTGAAGACATCGCCGAACTTAAACTTAGTCACGAGCATGTCCTTCGCCTTGAAGCCCGCCCTGCTTCACCAGACGGCAATCAAGAAATTTCAACTCGATCGCTCGTGCGAACAGCACTTCGGCTTCGGCCAGACCGACTAATCATCGGCGAAGTTAGAGGCGCAGAGACACTCGACATGTTGGCGGCAATGAACACCGGTCACAACGGATCAATGTCAACAATCCACGCAAATAGTTCACGAGATGCGCTCCGCCGAGTTGAGTCACTGGTATTGCAACACGCCGCAAATTGGTCCCGCGAAGTCGTGCGCGACCATGTTGCTTCTTCGGTCAATGCAATTGTTCATGTCGCAAGACATCTCAATGGATCAAGATCGGTTGAAGAAATTCTTTTTTTAGACGATAACAAAGCGACAACCGTTGTCCAAGATGGGCGAATCATAAGTGAACCTTCGCTATGAGACATATCGTTGCTTTTTTTGGCGCAATAACCTTCGGGTGTTTAGTTGCAGTAATCGGTTTTTGGTTTGTCAGAACTTGGTTAACTCGCATCTGGGTCAGTCATCGACTGACCCGAATCAATCAACATGGTTTGCGAGGCACCGATTCAAATCAAAAAATTACGAGTTCGTCAGTTCTTCAACTTGAAGAACTTGCACAACTGTTAGACACAACTGCGCGACATCTTCGTCTCGGAGAGTCGCTGGCCCGTGCAGTTCAATCAGCAGTCGAAACAACTCAGTGCACCGATCAAGTGCTGCAAAGTTTCGCTCGCGCATGTTCTGTTGGTGAAGCAGTTGATGATGTCGCTCAACGACTGCTTAAAACCGTCAAAACAAATGACCAAGCATTCGTCATCAGAACTCTTGAATTGTCGGCAACTGGCGGCGTTGGTGGTGTGATGGCCGTCGAACGCGCAGCAGTTGTGATTCGCCAAAGAGTTGTGCACATTCATGACCGATATGCACAAGCAGCCCAAGCCCTACTCTCAACACGAATTTTGTCTTGGACACCACTCGGTGTTGCAGTTTGGCTCGTAATCACCAGCAGTCCCGTTCGTCATTATCTATTTCTCAGCCGATCTGGTTGGTTGTGTTTGTTGCTTGGCATTGGGTTCAACTTCGCAGGTCGACGGTGGATGTCGGCGATCATTGCACCGCAGGTTGCAAAATGATTTGGCTTTGTGTTTTGGTAGCCATAGTTGGCGGTTTAGTTTTTAGGGGACGCAAGAAACTCGCCAGGAAACCAAACATCAGTGCTCACATTCCAGAGTTACTTGACATTCTGCTTGTGCTTATTCGCGCGGGACACGGCCCAGCAACTTCAGTTGCACAACTTCATTATTGGGCACACAAAGATTTATACAAACCTTTAATCCAGGCGCATACACAACTTCTTAATGGCACCCGTTTCGCTGATGTAATTCAAACTCTCCGAACCGAACTGGGCACGAGCTTCTATCCGCTTTGCGACATCCTGCTCAGTGCCGATCGCGATGGACTACCGATCACTTCGGTTCTTGATCAACTCGCATATCACTCTCATCTCGAGCGCCAAAGAATGCAAGATATTGCTGCTCGCCAGTTGCCAGTGAAATTATTGTTTCCACTTACTTGCTGCATCTTGCCGTCATTCGTGTTGTTGGCGATGGTTCCACTGTTAGTTAATTCTCTCACCGTTGTTTCTGGTCAACTCTTCTAAAGAAAGCGATCCTGATGTTCAAATTCCGAGATGATTCTGGTCAAGCCACAACTGAATATGCACTTGTGTTACTAGGGGCCGCAGTGATTGCATTATTAGTAATTTCTTGGGCAACAGATGGTGGTGGTGCAGGACGAATCGGAGAACTTTTCGATACTGTCCTCTCAGGAATATTTGATCGCACAGATGCTGTCGGCTAGAAGTTTCAACTTGAAACGAGATCCGAACCTCTGCACTGCCGAACCTGGTCAAGCAACAGTTGAGTTTGCACTTGTACTACCGTTCTTGTTTTTATTTTCAATGGCGATAGTTCAAGTCGGCAGTGTCGCCAATGATCAACTTGCTCTCGGTCACGCTGCCCGAACCGCTGCTCGTGCCATTTCACTTGGCGATATCACGAGCGAAAATGCAAATCAGGTTGCAGTTAGTGCGGTAGCAAATTCAATCACGCTTGAAAATATAGATATTGAAGTTGAGCTTAACGAGACACTCGCCCGCGTCACACTTAACTACCAACGTCAAGTTAGCCTTCCGATAATTGGCAAGTTAATCAATGAACTAACTTTGCATGCAAGCGTCTCTATGCCCCGCGAATTAATTAGCTAGTTCAGTTTGCGCATGCCTTTACGATTCGACATTCTTACTCGAACTTTTTGTTCTTCTTCAAGCGCAAGTTCTTCGGCAACTAATCGTCCCATGCTTTCAAGACGCTCAACAGAAAGTTCGCCACGACCAATCGCCACGCGAACTGCACAACCCGGTTCGTCTTGGTGTTTACAATCACGAAATTTGCAGTCTTCGGCGAGCAAGAAAATATCGGCAAAGGCCCGCTCGATTCCTCTGCCGCTCGTCCATAAATTGAGTGCTCGTAAGCCTGGTGTGTCAATCAACCAACCGCCATTGGGTAACACAACCAGATCAGCAGCCACTGTCGTATGCCTTCCTCGTTGGTCGCCTTGTCGAACTTCTCCTACTTGCTGTTTTGAATCTCCGACAAGTCGATTTACAAGTGTCGACTTGCCGACACCACTGGCGCCAAGCACCGCAACTGTCTGGTGGTCTCGTGCATATTCGGCCAACTCGTCTAATCCTTCTCCAGTTAGTCCACTCACCACATGGCAGGCAATTCCACAAACTCGTGCGACATCGCGTAACGCGGCGACATGTTCTGGTGCTGCTGATAAATCATTTTTAGTTAAAACCAAAACTGGTGTCGCCCCACTATCAAATGCCAAAACTAATTCGCGCTCAACTCTTCGCTCATTTGAATCGTTTGTTGCCGCATGAACTATAAATACTGTGTCAATGTTTGCTGCAACAGCATGTTGCTCGGCGCGAATTGCATCAGATGATGCTCGACGAATCAGTGCCGAGTATCTTGGCAACACATGATCTATCCGATCGAGATCTGGAGCGACAGCAACCCAATCACCAACGGCAATGTCCGCGCCGATATTTCTAACCCTAATCATGTCAACTGGGTTCGATGTTGCGCTCGTCTTGATAGTGCTCCATCCCCGATCTAGTCGGCTAACGCGACCGATTATAAAAGATGGATCAATATTTTTTGCTGCAACTTCAAATGCTTGATTCCATCCGAGTGCTTGCAAATTGTGTCGCATGTCATCATTTACGCTACCGAAGCAACCTATAGTGCATTTGAACTAAAGCAGATATCCTTGACACGCCCTTACTTGACCCCACACGATGAAACAATATGCCTAACGCTCTCGTAATAGTTGAATCGCCAGCAAAGGCGAAAACTATCTCCAAATTTCTTGGCGACGGATTTGATGTACGCGCATCTGTCGGTCACATCGCAGATCTTCCAAGTAAAGGATTATCGGTTGATGTCGAGAATTCTTTCAAGCCAAACTATGAATTAACAGAGCGTGGCGAGCAAATTATTAAAGAACTCAAAGTGCTTCTAAAAAATGCTGACGAACTTTATCTAGCAACCGACGAAGACCGTGAAGGTGAAGCCATTGCTGCCCACCTAATGGAGTATCTCAAACCAAAAGTTCCCGTCAAACGGATGGTGTTTCACGAAATTACGAAAACAGCGATCAGCGAAGCCCTTGAACACACCCGTGATATTGACTACAAACTGGTGGATGCCGCAGAAGCGCGAAGAATATTAGATCGCCTCTACGGATACGAGGTTTCACCGATTTTGTGGCGCAAAGTAAATCGTGGATTGTCAGCCGGTCGCGTGCAAAGCCCATCAATTCGCTTGGTTGTCGAACGCGAAGAAGAACGAATGGCTCATGTTGCCGCCAGTTATTGGGACCTCGAAGCCACCAGTGCAACTACACCTATATTTACTGCAAGTTTGCAATCTGTCGATGGCAGCAGAATTGCAATGGGCAAAGATTTTGACTCACTCGGAGTTGTCAAAGAGGGAGTCGTAGTTGTTACCGAAGCACGAGCGACCGATTTAGTTAGCGGTCTGGCAGCCATAGACCTGACAGTCCGCAGTGTCGAAGATCGTCCATATCGCAAATCACCTCGTGCCCCGTTTATGACTAGCACTCTGCAACAAGAGGGTGGCAATAAGTTGAGGATAACCGCGAGCGAAGTAATGCGTCTCGCGCAAGGGCTATACGAAGGTGGTTTTATCACCTATATGCGCACCGACAATGTGATCCTCGCCGATGACGCATTGTCGGCAGTGAGAACAGAAATAACAACTAGTTTTGGACAAGAATTTTTGTCTTCCGAGCCTCGCGTTTATAAATCAAAAGTCAAAAATGCTCAAGAGGCTCACGAAGCAATTCGGCCAACACTTCCACTGCGAAGTCCAGAAATAATTGCTGGTGATGTAAACGCTCGCGAACTTGCTCTTTACAAAATTATTTGGCAGCGAACACTCGCTTCGCAAATGGCAGATGCAACCGGGGTCACCGTCACCGTCAAACTAGGCGCGACAGCAATGTGCACGCCGCAAGCAGATTGCGAATTTTCTACAAGTGGCACAACCATAAACTTTGCCGGCTACCGCCAGGCATATCAAGAAGTTGAAGAAGAAACAGACTCTGAAGAAAAAGAAGCGCTACTTCCAGTGATGAAAGTCGGCGACAAAATTCAAATTGATAAATACACAGCCGATGGGCACATGACTTCGCCACCTGCCAGGTACACCGAGCCAACTCTTGTCAAGAAACTCGAAGAACTTGGTATCGGAAGACCAAGTACTTACGCAGCAATTCTCGGCACGATTCTTAATCGTGGCTATGTCTGGAAAAAAGGCCAGGCCATCGTCCCGTCTTGGACAGCCTTTGCGGTTGTTCGTCTGATGAAAAATCACTTCACCGAACTCGTTGATTATAAGTTCACTGCAACTGTTGAAGAAGAGTTGGACGAAATCTCGCAAGGTCTGCGAGTCAAAGAAGTTTGGCTCGGCGAATTTTATTATGGCAACGGAAAAGAACTACCTGGACTAAAGCCACTCGTTGAGCACAACATTGCCAACATTGACGCCGCTGCATTAAACGCATTTCCAGTTGGCATGCACCCAACAACTGGCGAAGAAATAGTTTTGCGCCCCGGAAAATTCGGCCCGTATGTGCGATGCGGAGACAACACAGCATCGGTTCCAGAGACGATGACACCCGACGAATTGAATGTCGAAATTGCTGTGGCGTTGTTGGCGGCTCCAAAGTATGTAGATCCGATTGGCGAACTTGACGGACTAGAAGTTTTTCTCAAAACCGGTCGCTATGGCCCTTATGTTCAGTGGGGAACACTTGAGAATCTTCCTCCGGACTTAGAGAAACCAAAAATGGTTTCGCTGTTTAAGACGATGGCAATTGAGAATGTGACGATGGTTGAAGCGTTGCAACTTCTCTCATTACCGAGAACTGTTGGCGCTGATCCAACTGATGGCGAAATTATTACATCGCAAAATGGTCGCTATGGCCCGTACATCAGCAAGGGTAAAGACAGTCGCACTCTTGAAAGCGAAGATCAAATTTTTTCAATCACTATTGAAGCCGCGCTGGCAAAACTCGCAGAACCACGAGTCTTCGGGCGCCGCGGTCCTGCGAAGCCACCATTAAAAGAATTCGGAGTTGACCCGGTCAGTAATCGACCTGTTGTCGCCAAAGACGGAAAATTTGGTACATATGTGACAGACGGTGAGACAAATGCCAGTCTGACTCGTGGTGACCGAATCGAGTTTGTGACACCTGAGCGGGCTTTCGAGTTGTTGGCAATACGTCGCGACTACACAGCAACAAATGGCCCTAGTAAAAAGAGAACAAAAAAGGCCGCGAAACCTAAAAAGGCTGTCGCGAAAAAAGTAGCGAAATCCACATTAGAAAAAGCACCGAAAAGAACTGTCAAAAAAGCTGCGAAAAAACCCGCTAAAAAAGTGGCAAAAAAAGTCGTAGCAAAAGCTGAAGAAAAACCAGCAGAAACACAGCCCGCCGAGACTGCTGACATCCCAACCGCTGGCTAGAACACCCCGACCGTGAACATAGCCCCTCTAGGGTTGCAGTGTGAGTTTGGCTAAATACATCGCGTTCGAGGGCCTTGAGGGTTGCGGAAAAAGCACGCATGTCAAAAGATTGGCCACCCGACTTAATGCCGTAATGACTCGCGAGCCAGGTGGCACCGCTATCGGGTCAATGTTGCGAAATATTTTGATTGATCCAACGAACACAAATCTGTCACCGCGCACCGAAGCACTGTTGATGGCAGCAGATCGTGCGCAACACATTTCTGAATTGATCGCTCCAGCACTTGCCCGCGGACAACATGTGGTCAGCGACCGCAGCGTATATTCGTCGCTTGCCTACCAGGGCTATGGAAGGCAACAGAATCTAGTCGAATTGAAGCGGCTGAACAACTGGGCAATTGATGGATTGTGGCCAGATCTTGTCATATATATAGACGTGCCTCTTGAAATATTGATTGAGCGACTTAAAAAACGCGAGCTAGATAGATTCGAACGCGAAGATAGTGCTTTTTTTGAGCGGATTGATGCCGGGTTTCGTGCCATGGCCGCTGACGATCCACCGCGTTGGTTGATCATTGATGGAACGCCACCAAAAGACGAGTTAGAAAAAATTATTTCTAAAAAATTACTTGAGCGACTCGGAATCTAATGAAGTCCGTGTGGCAACGAATAATTGGTCAAGATCGCGCGGTTGAAAGATTAAAACAGTTTGCCACAACAAGTGTGCAGTCTTTTCTTTTTGTTGGGCCCGAAGGTTGTGGAAAAGAAGATGCTGCCAGAAGTTTTGCGACGACTCTGATCACTGGCAACGATGACGACAGTTCGCGAGAAGCAGATTTAATTATGCGCGGTGAGTTTGCGGATGTCAGCGAAATATATCGTGTTGGTGCTGCCATAGACACATTAGAAGCCGAAAACATCGTCGTTCAGTCGTCTACCACTCCACTTGAAGCAAAATTAAAAGTAATAATTATTCACGAAGTGCATTTAATGCGTGATACTGCTGCAGTTCGACTTCTAAAAACAATTGAAGAACCCGCCAATCAAATTATTTTCATTCTTCTCGCTGATCAACTTGTTCCGTCATTGACAACAATCAATTCGCGTTGTGTAACTATTAATTTTTCTCGGTTGACTGACAACGATGTTGCCACGAGCTTAATTAATCAAGGCGTATTTCCAGATACGGCTTTGACGGTCGCAAAAGCAAGTCAGGGCAATCTAGATAGAGCAAGACTTCTCGTTACTGACAGTTACTTGTCGCGAAGGCAAGAGTCATTTGCAAATATCGCGATGCGGCTTGATGGCACGGGCGCGGCTGTTGTCAAAATAGTTTCCGATTTGATGGAGCAAATTGATAATGCCACTGGCGCACTTGCAATTCGCCAAGAGCGCGAAATAGAAGAACTTGAAGATCGAGTTCTTTTGACTGGTGAGCGCGGCAGCGGGCGCAAAAATCTCACAGATCGGCACAAGCGTGAGCTTAGAAAACTTAGAACTGATGAACTTCGTAGTGGTCTGGCGTTGTTTGCAAAAACATACGGCGACTTGCTTTGCGCGCAACCAGAGATTCCAGATGGTGAAGAAATTATTTCAGCAATTAAATTAATTCATAAAACAATTTCATCACTAGGGCTAAATACCAACGAGATTCTTGCTCTACATGCTCTGCTGCTTAAGTGTCCACCATTGAGTGTCGTCTCACGCAACAACGCCTCACTGGTCGGCTGACGATATTTGATTTTGGTGTGTAGAGTTAATCTTCACGCCCGGGTAGCTCAGTGGTAGAGCAACGCACTCGTAATGCGTAGGTCGCGGGTCCAATTCCCGCCTCGGGCTCCATTTGATATATATTGCAGGGAAGTTATGCGTGAAAGAAAGCCACTACCTGTTGATTGGGTTGATCTTTCACCAAAAGAATATGTGGAAAAGTGGTACAACGAATATTATTCATGCTGTGTTTACTGCAATGCCGCAGGATTCGGTCAGCGATTCATGCATCAGTCCATGGAACATAAACATGATTCATCAACACGTTTTGATCGCGTTCTCGAAATTGGCGCAAATCGTGGAGAGCACCTTCAGTACGTTAGACACTCATTTGGCGAATACTTCCTCACCGATATCGAAAAATTTGATATCAGCGTTTTGCCCCCATCCGAAAACCGCACCGGTCTAATTTTTCAGCAGGAAAACGCGTGCAAACTCTCTTTTACAGATCAATATTTTAATCGAGTTCTCTGCTCGTGTGTTTTACACCATGTAGCCGATGCCGAGTTGGCACTCACTGAACTTCGAAGAGTTCTCAAAGTAGGCGGGAAGGCAGATATTTTTCTTTCATGTGATCCAGGTTTTCTTTTTCGGCTCGGTAGATACATGGGTCCAGTACGCGAGGCTAAGAAGCTCGGCCTAGATGGTGTAAAAAGACTGCTTGATGCTCGAGATCATCGAAGCCACGTTGCAGGCTTAACCCGCTTAACTCGCCATGTATTTCGTAATGACGAAATCGTGGAGCGAAGCTACCCTGTGCCTTACATGTCTTGGAACTTGAGTCTCTGGAAACTATTCCGAATCACGAAGAAATAGGTTGGTGCGCGCCGGGTAGTTCAGTGGTAGAGCAACGCACTCGTAATGCGTAGGTCGCGGGTCCAATTCCCGCCTCGGGCTCCATTTTTGAACTCTATTTAACTGACGAAAACCTTTGACCTGCTTAGATATCGTTTGACTGTGTGGTCGTCGCTTTTAAGTGCAATGCGCCCCCGCCAGTGGAGCAAAAACTCTTTAGTTCTAGTCGCGGCCTTGACTTCCGGGATTGTATTTGAATTTAAAGTCTGGCCCAAATTGGTGCTGGCTTTCTTGATCTTCACTTTAATCTCAAGTTCCATTTACTTGATTAATGACATCTGCGATCGCAAATCTGATGAAATGCACCCCAAGAAAAAGCACAGGGTGATTGCGTCAGGAAAGTTAAATACGAAGACAGCACTAGTGGCAGCGTTTTGTTGGCGACTGTCGGGGTATGTGGGGTTGCTACTCAGTCAACAAAATCTTTTTTGATTGTTGTGAGTTACCTAGGTATCACAGTTTTGTACTCAATAAAATTAAAATATGTCCCAATAATTGAGATACTCGTCGTTTCTCTTGGTTTCGTATTAAGAGTCTGGTTTGGTGCTTCAGTCATTAGTGTGCCGATGTCCACTTGGCTCGGTACTTCAATTTTTTTCGGAGCATCAATGATCATAATTGCAAAACGTCTAGCAGAATCGCGCCTACATGACAAACGATTTGTGCGACATGTAATTTTAAAATATAACCGTAAAGTTTTAAGCAGCGTAGAGATTTTTGCTGCGATCTCTGTAATTCTTACTTATTCTTTGTGGACAGCTTTCGGGCAACAAGATTTTATTACACAGCGAATTCTGTTGAACATTTCATGCCTTCCTTTTGTAGCCACAGTCGCCAGATTTGTATATATTGCACAAAAAGATGGCATCGAAGAACCGGAAGAATTTTTACTATCAGATCACATCACACAGGTTATGGGCGCAATCTTTATCACATTATTAACAGCAGGGATATTTGTTAATTCTTAATATCGGCACTGAGTAGAAAAGAAATTAACTCAACATATTCGTCCAGCCCAGATTTTTCTGCATACATTGGTGGCAGACGCTTCATCTGTCTGACTTTTTCTAAACCAATTACCAAAGAAGCAATATCATCTGGCCGCACAAGTACTCCGGTAGTCGATGAGTCAATTAGAGTTCTCACCCCCGGCAGATCGCTAGTGACAAGTGGTATTCCGAGTGCCTTCGCCTCGGCTTGAGCGATTCCAAACGCCTCTAAAGAATTGATAGACGGAAACACAAAGGCATCAATAGAAGCGTAAAAATCTGCAACTTTCGGTTCTGGAACAAATCCGATAACGATAATTCGTGGATCACGCTCGGCGCTTAAATTTAATTTCTCGTAGATTGCTTTTCCCTCTGAACTAACTGGACTACCGGCAACGAGAAGTCTGTCCTCAATTCCTGCTATTGAACTAAATGCTGCAACAAGATTTAATAGACCTTTCTCCGGCGCAATTCGTCCAAGAAATCCATAATGAAATCCTGCTGATGTTCGAAAAGATGGATTCGATGAGTTATGGATTTGAATGGGAGGCGAAATAGCAACAGAAGTTAACAGAGCCGAGCTGATTCGTGAATTCGAGGCGTAGTCTGCGCTCGAGACTATGGATCGGAAGGACCTCTTAAGTGAAACACGGCTACTTAAATCCATCACATTTTCTATTTGTTTACCAAAAAATGATTGTTGGGCGACAAAGTCACATTGATAAGTCACTATTTTTTTAGTTGAGCAAATATAAGAAATTAAGCCAGACTCAAGCATTGGAAGGTGCAAATGTAACACCCGAGCGTGTCTGGCGTAGCGACGGACCAAAAAAGGGAAAGTAATGCTCAGGAGACCATTTGCGATTCTTGCAATCACTGTGGCTCGAACTACATCAACGCCACTAATCGTCTCAAACTTTAATAACGACTTGTCATGCCGCTGACAGACAACGCAGACTTTGAAGCCACGCCCCACAAGCGCTTCTGCGACTCGCCGAGCCACATCAGTAAGGCCACTGGTGTGTGGCAAGTAATAATTTAGTGCAACGACATAGTCATACTTATTTTGTCTTCTCATAAGTCAGCCGACAATAAAACCGATTGAGTTTTTTTTCGATTCAACAAGCATTAATTTCCTCGCCGCAGGACAAATCATAAGCCTTGACACAAGGATTCAAAGTAGCCATAATCGAGTCTGCGGTGGCGTCAGAACAATCAAGAGTGGCGGGTTTGTTTTCTTTGACATCGAATCAGGTTAGTAGCCTTTCTATTAACAGCGCTTCTCGCAGACTTTGGAAAGTTCGTCAGAACTATTGAGCAACTTCTACGACTAGAAACTCGGTATTGTCGGTTGTGATTTCAAGGCGATAGTTGCAGTCGTGTGGAAGCGTTAGCGATGATCCAGTTGAAACAATCACTGAGTCTTTTTGTCCGTCAACTTCAAACTTCGCAGAACCACTCAAAATGAATAAAAACATTAAGTCATGCTCGTGTCGTGATTGATTCATCACGGCCCCTTGTTTAGCCTGCACAGTTACAGCGCTTGCCAGACCACTAGTCGCTGCATCAATGCCGGTGTTGCGTGCTTCAAAACCCGAATGACGCCACGGCAACCAAGGTGTTTGCTCAGCGACGTGGCGAACAAAACGCTGCCCAGTGAAATCTCGATCTGGGCGAAGTGTCACTGTAGGCAGCGTGATCTCGTGCTCGGCAAATGTCTCATGCTCAGCCGGCAAACCAATTTCAATGACTTCAAGATCGTCTGAACTCTCAAGCACCCGGTGACGAATTTCTGGTGGCTGCAGAACACAGTCGCCAGCCTGCATTACGAAAGGCTCGCCTTGGTCTTCGTAAACGACTCGCACCCAACCACTTTTGCAAAAGATCATTTGAAATGCAACACGGTGATAGTGCACATAGTCAGGCACTGGTCCACCGACAGGAATGTGAATGTGAGACGCGATCACTCTGCCGCCCAATCGACTCGGAATTAGATCGCGATATCGCATTCCTGCTCGACCAACTGTCCAAGAGGCGTCACTTGAAAGTTGAGTAACTACTAGTGATTCGCGCAGCTCGGGCAAGACAACACCAGCCCTCGGATTCGTGATTTCTATGGCTGTGCCGTTTGGGGCATACAGAATTTTTGGTTCACGATCAACTGCGCTCAGTTGCAGTGTTATATCTTTGCCTGAACCTCCGACTCGCAAACAAAGTCGGACACCATAGCCACTGATAATTGCGGTATGTGGATTATCGGCCGGAGTGATCATCTCAACACGAAACCCAAGTTCTGTTGTAAAAAAACTCAAGGTCGAATCAAGTTCAATGCACGGCACAACGACTTCTGCGCGACTACCAACATCACTAGATTTTCTATCGCTACCGATCACATCAATCACGCTACTTAACGTTGTCGTTCACTCACCAACTTGACCATCAATTGCTTCACGAAGCAAGTCAGCATGCCCATTGTGGCGTGCATACTCTTCGATCATGTGAACAAGTATCCAACGCAAACTCGGCGAATTCCCGTCTTGCCAAGTGCGTTTAGCAAGTTGATCAACACCGCCGATTGCGAGAGCAGAATTGACCAACGAACGTGAGAGTTCACATGCGCCATGCCATATCTCAAATAGATTCTTTGGAGTATCTTTAGCCGCCGAGTTCCATTCCCAATCACGATCTTTCGACCAATCAACTTCGCTCCACGGCGATAGTTTTTCGCGACCCATCAGCCAGTCAGAGAACCAATGGTTTTCGACATATGCCATATGTTTCAAAATTCCACCTAAGGTCATCGTTGAGACGGCAATTTTTTTCTGCATCTCCGCCGAAGTCAGCGAACGACACTTCCAGTCAAGGGTTGCGCGTTGAAAATCTAGAAAACCAAGAAGCGTCGCTACTTCGGTGCTTGATGTCGGTGGCTCAGGCCGACCTTGGTCGTCGATGTTTGAAGTCGACATACGATTTCAGATATTGAAGCGATACACATTTGTGTCGCGTTGAACGAAACCAATTCGCTGATACAGGCGGTTGGCTGCTTCGCGAGATGGACGAGAAGTTAAGTCAACTGTTTTTGCGCCATGCCGCTTTGCTTCATCAATTGCAGCCTGATTTAGCGCTTCGCCAACGCCATGACCACGCGCCACAGAATCAACCACGACGTCTTCAATCCACGCACGCATCGCAGTTGGAATTCGAAATAATGCCAGTGTCAATAAGCCAACAATTTGATTATCAATTTTAGCGACGAACATCAAAGTTGAATCGCAATCAACAATTTCTGAAAGTTCGCTTGC
>CAMAWU010000032.1 GCA_945862025.1 Ferrithrix thermotolerans DSM 19514
AAATGCGAGAGCGCGCGATGCAGTTGAAAGACATCTGAAGGTAACCAAAACTTTGCAACCAACCGACAATCTTGACATTGTTGTTTGGCCAGAAAATGTTATTGATGTTGCTGACTTTGCGAGTAGTGCTGAATATTTAGAAATTTCATCCGAGTCAAAGCGACTCAACGCCGAATTTCTAGTTGGTGTCACCGAAAATGCTGGCTTAAATCGTTTTACAAATGCTCAAATAGTCGTGCAACCAAACGGTGAAATTACCTCGCGATATGACAAAGTTCGGCGTGTACCGTTTGGCGAATATGTCCCATCTGGTCTTCGAAGTTTGCTTAAAGCAATTGGGGCACCTGTAGACCGAATACCTCTTGACGCAGTTAAAGGTGAAGACCCCGCACTGTTGCAGCTGACTAAGACAGATGTAGCAGTAATAATTTCGTGGGAAGCATTTTTCTCTGGCCGGGCGAACAGTGGTATTGAGGCTGGTGGCACAATCTTGCTTAACCCAACAAATGGCTCAAGTTACAACGGCACAATTTTGCAAACTCAGCAGCTCGCAACCAATTCTCTTCGAGCACGTGAAACTGGCCGATGGACACTTCAAGCAGCAACAACTGGTTTTAGCGCAGTAATCACTCCACAAGGAAAAATCATAAATAGAGTTGGCGTCGGTGAAGCAAAAGCAATCATTGTTGATGTACCGCAACGCACCGGTCGAACTTTATATTCGCATCTTGGTGATCGTCCGATTATTTTTATACTTTTGCTCGGTTCGCTCACTTGCTGGTCGGCGCGACGCAATTTACGGATAAAGCTAGAGAAAGTTGACAAAATTTAAGTGGCAGGTGACGACTTAGTAATTGCCAGCGAAAATGTTCGCTGCATAATTAGCCCACATCTCGGTGGCCGAATATCGTCAATCGTCGCATTTGGCCGTGAACTATTGATCACCAAAAATGGCGAGACGAACTTACAGAAATGGGGTTGCTACCCAATGGCCCCTTGGGCGGGTCGCGTTCGTAACGGTGTATTTATCCACGATGCAAAACAGCACAATCTAAAAATCAATATGCCACCTCACGCAATTCACGGCACCGTGCTAGATCGTCCTTGGGAAACTACTGCAACTTCTCCTTCGTCGGTGAAGATGCAGATAGATCTCGGAAGCCAATGGGGCTTTTCGGGTGAAGTTACTCAAAATATTTCAGTTGTCAACGACACGATCAAATTTGAATTGAATCTTTCAACGAACGACGCGACTATGCCAGGACAAGTTGGATGGCACCCTTGGTTTGCAAGACCATGCACCTTCACGACAAACTTTGAAAAAATGTATGTGCGCGATGCATCTGGAATTCCAAGTGGTGAAATGATTGCCCCAACTTCCGGGCCTTTTGATGATTGTTTTACAGATTCAAGACAAGCGCCAGTTATCCAGTTCGAAAACAATTTGCGAGTAGAAATTCAATCTGACTGCACTCACTGGGTCGTTTATGACGAGCCGCAACATGCGATTTGTATCGAACCTCAATCTGGTCCACCAGATGGATTTAATCTCGAGCCACACGTCATCACGCCAAAAACTCCCCTTAGTCGTTACATGCGTCTAATCATTTCGGCTTAACTCGTAATCTCCGCATCGGCGGAATAAAACCCTGACGGTAAGATTTATAAATGACTAAGCCGTTCGACATCAACGGCCCGCTGCGAATTGCATATCTCACTTATCGTGGCAAACCACACGTTGGTGGGCAAGGTGTGTACACGCGTCATTTGACAAAAGCGCTCACAGATCTTGGGCATCACATTGAAGTTTTTAGTGGTCAGCCATACCCAGTTTTAGATCAGCGAGTTCAACTTCACAAATTGCCAAGTCTGGATATTTTTAATGATCACAACCCGGGTCGATTTCCTGCCTATTGGGAGTTAAACACTTGGCCAAACCTTGTTGAGGCTGCTTTGTTTCTAAAAGGAACTTTTGGTGAACCGCTGTCATTTAGCATGCGAGCACACCGAGTTTTGCGTGACCGCATAAATGATTTTGATCTTGTTCATGACAACCAATGTCTAGGAACAGGAATTTTAAAGATTGAGAAACTGATTCCAACAATCGTCACCCTGCATCACCCAATAACCAAAGATCGAGCTCTAGAGATGGCTCACACTAAAAATTGGTGGAAGCGAAAAGCAATCGGCAGATGGTATTCATTTGTTTGGATGCAAGGTCGTGTAGCGAGCAAGATGCCGCGCGTGGTTGTTGTCAGTGAGAATTCTATAAATGACATTCACACTGACATGGGAGTTTCAAAAGACCGAATGCGACTCGTTCCAGTTGGCGTTGATCCAGATTTGTTTAAACCAATTCCGACGATTACAAGAAAGTCGGCGCACCTGATCACCACCGCATCAGCAGATGTGGCCTTAAAAGGACTGTCGTTTTTGCTTGAAGCAGTTGCGAAAATCCGCACAGAACGAGAGATCCACTTAACAATTATCGGAAAGCCCCGAGCCGGCGCTAGCGCTGACCTAATTGAATCACTCGGATTGCAAGATTGCATCAGTTTTGTTTCTGGAGTAACAGACGAACAGATTGTTGAGTTGTATGCCCAATCTGAACTCGCAGTCGTGCCAAGCCTGTACGAAGGTTTTAGTCTTCCAGCGATTGAAGCAATGAGCACAGGTATTTGTCTAGTTGCGACAACTGGTGGGGCTCTTCCAGAAGTTACGGGTTTAGACGGTGAAACAGTTTTGTCTTGCGTTGCCGCAGACAGCGACGCGCTCGCTGCAACAATTCGTCGTGGGCTTGATGACAAGCAGTTGCGCGAAAAGATCGGTCTTGCAGGTCGCGCGCGAGTTGCTGAAAGATGGTCATGGCGACATTGTGCACAACTAACTGTTGATCAATATCGTGAAGTTCTTTCGATGCCGCACAACCAACAAAAACTGGCCAGTCGAAATCGCGACAAGAATCAAAACAGAAATCACCTCTAGAGATGCTGACAATAAAATTTGACAAATTAAACCTAAAACCTGGCGACAAATTTTTAGATGCCGGCACGGGCTTTGGTCGACATGCCTTTGAAGCCGCGCGTCGCGGCGCTCAGGTAATAGCGCTTGATTATGCTCAGCAAGAAGTTGAAACTACCCGCGCAACTTTTGCGGCGATGTATCAAGCAGGCGAACTTGACCCTAATTCTTTTACTGGTGTAGTACGTGGAGATGCAACTCGTTTACCATTTGCCGATGCAACATTTGATTGCATAGTTACGTCTGAAGTTCTAGAACATATTGAAGATGATGTTTCTGCCTTAAGCGAATTCGTTCGCGTTCTACGACCAGGTGGTTTACTTGCAGCCACCGTGCCGTCATGGTTTCCAGAAAGAATCAACTGGGCTCTTTCAGATGAGTACCATGCGCCATTCGTCAAGGGTGGTCATTTACGCATTTATCGCAGCAGCCAATTGCGAGCAAAAATAAAGAACGCTGGTCTAGTAGTCGGTGATTCACACAAAGCACACGGTTTGCATTCGCCATATTGGTGGTTGCGTTGTGCGGTCGGTCCACAACGAGAAGATAATAAAGCAGTTGCAATTTACAAAAAGTTTCTTGAGTGGGACATTATCTCTGCGCCACTAATAACTCGCGCACTTGATCGCGCACTTAGCCCAGCGATCGGTAAAAGTTATGTTGTCTACGCAAAAAAGCCACAGTTAGTTGGCAACTGAAATGTCCGAAAAAAGTCTTGCAGAAGCTGTTCAACCACTCACCGTTGAAGAACTTTCATTAACTGCAGATTCAATTGCAAAACTTCAACTTCCGAGTGGCATGATCCCATGGTTTGATGGTGGTCATTGCGACCCTTGGAACCATGTCGAAACCGCAATGGCACTAGATGTAATGGGTCGTCATGATAATTCTCGACTGGCATACAGATGGTTGAACATGACCCAACGACCAGACGGCTCTTGGTTTAATTATTTTCATAGCGATGGCAAAGTTGAAGAAACAAAACTTGACAGCAATGTTTGCGCATACATCGGAACTGGTCTTTGGCACCACTGGTTATGCACTAGAGATGAAACAACACTCAGAGAGTTTTGGCCAATGCTTGAGAACGCGATGTCGTGGGTTCTCAATATGCAACGCAATGATGGCACGATTTTGTGGGCCAGAGAAGAAAACGATAATCCTTGGGATTATGCGTTGTTGACTGGGTGTTCATCAATTCGCCATGCATTGATTTCTGCGACCAATGTTGCTGATGTACTCGGCAAACCAAAACCTAAATGGCGCGAGACTGCCGAACAAATTGATCGCGTAATTCAAAATCAGCCAAACGCATTTGAGCCAAAAGATAGATGGGCGATGGACTGGTACTACCCGGTTCTGACTGGTGCGCTAACTGGAGACGCCGCGAAGTCACGCCTCAACAGTCAGTGGGATTTATTCGTCATGCCAGACCTCGGTGTCAGATGCGTCAGCGACGAACCGTGGGTTACTGCCTCAGAAACTGCCGAATGCTCTCTTGCGTTTTCTGCAATCGGCGATGTCGAAACTGCTCAATATTTATTGAATACGACGATTCAACACCGAACTACTGACGGATCATATTTAACGGGTTTGGTGTATCCGAACAAAGTTATTTTTCCAGCCGAAGAACGTTCGGCCTACACAGGGGCCGCAGTAATTCTGGCAGCGGACTCATTGCTTGGTATCTCACCTGCTTCTGAGATTTTCAAATACGAAGAAACAAAAAATAATTAGTCTTTAAAGTTTGGTTGCTTAATTCGTTGCAGAATTCTTAACGAACCCGTAGCTGACAGCTCAATAAATTCGCCAGAATCAATCGCGGCACTGTAAATATATGTAAATGGTGCTTGACCCCCGTCTTTTGGATCAGCGAAAACATCGTGAACTGCTAGAAATCCATTCAATGCAACTTTTGGTGCCCATCCAAAATAATCATCTTGTGCTGGTTGATCGCCATGACCACCATCAATAAAACACATTGATACTTTTTTTGACCATTGCGAACTGATTACCTTTGAATCACCAACAACAGGAACTACAACATCTGTGAGTCCTGATCTGCGCAAAGTCTCGAGCAACTTGGGCAAAGTGTTGAGCCTGCCCGTCGCAGAATCAATTAGCGATTCATCGAACCATTCCCACCCTTGCTGATTCTCCTCACTACCAAAGTGGTGGTCAACCGCAAACACAGTCGTGCAATATTTTCTGGCAGCAGCACCAAGCCAAACGGTAGAACGACCGCAATATGTTCCAACCTCAACGATTGGTAAATGTGGCAGTGTTTTACAAACCACACAGGCTGCTAGGTAGAGCGCATCACCTTCGTTGGGTGGCATGAAACCCTTTGTTATCAGTGCCTCGGCGCGTAAAACTTTATCCATGAGTATTTTGATTACGAATTAAGCAATCTGCTGAATTCTTGCTGCCACTGATTCTTCCAGTCTGGCGAAAAATTTGCAAACTTTTCAGCAAAATTTGTTCGTGCTAATTGAACTTCAGTTGAGAGCCACCACTTTGCGACATCAGCGTCAATCTTGTTTACAAGCGTCGCTGCACTACTACCAGAAGTGTGCAAGATACCAACTCGCGCAAGTTCGTCAATCAGCGATTTAGCATCTGGTCTGAACTTGTATGCCTCAGGATCGTAGAAACAAACTGTGGGAATATTCATTCCAAGCGTTTCTAGCCAAGATGTACCGAGGTAACTGTGCACCACGATTCGACTTCCAAAATATTGTTCGAAAATATCTTCTGAGTTTCCGAAGTTGGCATCAGGACGCGCAGCAAGAATTGCTTCGCGTTGTGCCGTGCCATAGTCGCCGGGAAATAAGCGAATTTTTAACTCAGTTTTAATGTTTCGTAACTTTACAAATTCGGCCACCTGGTCATACATCGTCTGCAAAGTGTCACTTAATGGAAAGTATTGCAATCGATAAATCTGCCGGGGTTGGTCAAAACAAATTAATGAATCTTTCGACTTGCTTCGACTTCTTTGCCTCGGTATTACCGGCGAAAGAATACGCGTGTTTTTGTCACCACGACTCCATCCCCAGGTGTAGTAGGTGTCAGAGACTCGACGCTCAAATTGTTCTGCAACATGAAGCTCGTCGAGGCCATACCAACCGCCGTGTTGGTGGTACGACAATTGTGTTCCAAGTTCGCACCACTCTGCTGCCAAAATCTTGAACTCAAGATGGGTCCACAAAGACTGCGAAGAATATATATGTGCAGGGCGATTCGGTCGGGCTAAGAGAATCTTCGCACGAATTGCGCTGAACCCTTCAACAACTGCCGCCGGTAAAAACACCCCGAGAAGTGCGCAACTAACTTCTGCGAGCGAAGAATCTTTGGCAATTTGTGAGATATTTCTTTGTCGCCACACATTGTCGGGCAGAACATTTACCGCGTATTTAAAATTAAAGTCATCGTGCTGGGCCCACGAGCGCCAAAGAATCATTGCGCCAACCCAACTCAACGACACGCGTCCAGAAAATGGTCTGATAAATAAAACCTTTGACGACCTCTGTTTGGCAACCACCTTGAGAAACTTTCCAACAACTTTGTCACGACGACCTGAGAGCCCAGAATTGTTAATTACTATCGGCGAACTTGAAACCGAAATCGAAGTCGGACCAAAATTGATGAGTGTTCTCAAAGTTGCCAAGGTAATGGTCGGCAACTTGGTATAGGCAGAAAAAAATTCGAGCGTGTCCCGAAAAACAGCAGATTTTATTTTTTCATCAACACTTATATTTGATACCGGTTCGTAATCTTTCGACATTTCATCGGCGTTGTCCTGAATTGCGACATATACAAGGTGCAAATATCGTTCAATAAAATCACCGAGCAAGATGTCGTAATATCGTGCTGAACGAACCACTCCGTGATATTCATCAAGAATTTGTTTAATTCGACCAAATACAACTGGTCTTGCTCGTTCAATTTCGGTCAGACCTGTGCTTACGCGTTGGGCATTCCAGACAATAGTCACTTCTTAAATCGTATCTGTGCCAGATGATTGAAGAAATAAGGTACTGAGAGATTGCACAAGATGTAAGAATGGCAGGGTGACTTCCGCACTTGACGATCTGATAAAACTATTGGATCTTGAAGTAATTGAAGTCAATATTTTTCGCGGGGTTTCACCCGATGAGAATCGGCAACGAGTTTTCGGTGGTCAAGTTGCCGGCCAGGCACTCATCGCCGCGTCAAGAACCGTCGACGATAAATCTCGGCATGTGCATTCTCTGCATGCATATTTCTTGCGACCTGGTGATCCGACTGTTCCGATTCTCTACGAAGTTGACCGCATCCGCGATGGTAAAAGTTTTACAACCCGCCGTGTAATCGCTATTCAGCACGGCAAAGCAATTTTTAACTTACAGGCAAGTTTCCAAATTTTTGAAAAAGGACTAGAAAACCATATTCAAATGCCCAAAGACTTACCGTTGGCTGAGTCCCTCCCTGATTTTAAGGAGCGAATGACTCCTTATAAACAACAGATTGGAGATTGGTTTGATCATCCTCGACCAATTGATCTTCGTTATATCGACTCTGACCCATTCTCGAGAAAGAACAATAAAAGTTCCGGTCAAAAACTATGGATGCGTGCAGATGGAAAACTTCCGGATGATCCCGTGTTACATGCGTGCATAGTTACTTATGCAAGCGACATGTCACTTCTAGATACTGCGCTACTCCCACACGGAATTTCATGGACGGACAAAGGAGTACAAATGGCGAGTTTGGACCATGTGATGTGGTTTCATCGGCCATTTCGTGCCGACGATTGGTTGCTCTATGACCAACTTGCGCTCTCAACTTCGAATGCAAGAGGTCTCGCTAGCGGTTCAATTTTTACAAAGTCAGGTCAACTTGTTGTAACAGTTGCCCAAGAGGGGCTGACACGACTAGTTGACTAGATAATGATCTAGATATTCATCTCTCGACGCGAATCCATAAATGACATTCGCATCTCGGACCACTTTTCGACACAAGCACCTGCACCAAGTACAACTGCTTCGAGCGCATCCTCGGAAAGCACAACGGGAACCTGTGTCTCAAATGCAATACGTTCTGGCATTCCTTTGAGAAGCGCTCCGCCGCCAACTACATACATTCCACGCTTAAGAAAGTCCTGAGCTAATTCTGGGGGTGCTTCGCCAAGACATTGAATAACTGAATCGATCATTTTCGTGACCACAGGATTTATGGCTTCACGGATTTCTGCCGCGGTCAAAACAATTGTCTTTGGCAATCCAGAAACCAAATCTCGTCCACGCACCTCGGCGTCTGCGAGACCAGGCATTACCATTGCACTTCCTATTGAAATTTTAATTTGCTCGGCGGTGCGCTCGCCAATTGCAATTCCATGACTACGACGTACATGGCCTTGAATTTCTGCGTCAATATCAAAGCTTCCAACACGCACAGCCTTAAGCGCAACAATTCCGCCCATGCTAATCACTACAGTTTCAGTGGTTCCTCCGCCAATATCAATCACAAGGTTTCCCACTGGTTCTGTAATTGGTAGATTCGCTCCAATTGCTGCTGCCACGGGCTGTTCTAGCAATTGTGCATCTGCGGCGCCGGCTCGGCGAGTTGCGTCGGTAACTGCGCGCCGTTCAATTTCTGTAATCGCCGACGGCACACAAATTAAAACTTTTGGTCGTGAAAATCTTGAGACACCCGCACGTTGCAACAACAAACGAATCATTTTCTCAGTGACATCAAAGTCAGTAATTGCTCCACCACGCAAAGGTCTCACTGCAACGATGTGCCCGGGGGTTTTTCCAATCATCAGCCAAGCTTCTTCTCCGGTTGCAAGTACTTCACCAGTTTTTCGGTTGACAGCAATCACGGACGGCTCGTTAATTACAATTCCTGCATCCTCCTGATAAACCAGGGTGTTCGCTGTTCCTAAATCGATTGCTAGGTTCTTTGCCATAACTACTTAATATTCCCGGTTGGATCTTGCATTTCGCGTGCCTGCGATCGAGTTTTTTGTCGAGAAATATCTGAGAGCGCCTCTAAGTGACGATGAAACGCCACTGGGCCATGTGGATCATAAGCCTTCTTTTCTTGTGTCAAAACAATGTATGCAAGAGTGAAAGCACTAACAATAGATATTGCCGCGAAGAAAACTGCAAGTGATGAAGAAGCGAGCATCTTAGAAGCTAGAGCTTTCTGCTGATTTATTCCTTTTAATTGAGGAAATGTCTTGGCTATTAGTTCCCCAGTCGCTGCCGTCTTTCCAGTGCTCCTGCTTCCAAATTGGGATCGTTAGTTTTAAAGTGTCTATCGCAAATTGCGCCGCCGAAAAAGAATCTGCACGATGAGGCGATGAAACAGCCACTAGCACTGATGACTCAGACACCAAAAGTTCGCCAACTCGATGAATTAAGGCGATGCGTCCAAGGTCGCTCCACCTCAGGCGCATCTCTTCGGTGATTAGTTTCAATTTCGAAATTACTTGGTCGTCGTAAGCTTCATAAGTTAGCGAAGTTACATTGACTCGACCGTCTGCGTGATCTCGAACGGTGCCTGAAAATACAACCACTGCGCCACACGACGCCAATGTTGCCCATTCATAAACCGCACCGACATTGAGTTTGGTATCAGTTAGCTCAAGCCAAGTGCCCTCATTGTCGAGGATTTGCTTATCTAACATCTGTTTCAGTGTACGGTCTGCGTAGCATCAGTCCATGTCTCAAGATCCCGATGAGCAACCAACGCCTGAAATACCTTTTTTTTCGGAAATCATGAAGGCGCTATCAAGTCAAGCACCTGTTCAATGGGATATGGCACGCCAGTTCGCATTGAGTACCGCAACTAACTCATCGATGAATACAACATCAGGCGCAACTAGCGAAGCAAATGTTGACCCAGCTGTTCGAATCGCTATCCAAAAAATCGCTGCAGTTGCTGACATGCATGTTCGTGATGTAACAGGTCTGACTACTGTCAAATCGAATAACAACCTGAACTTGCCCGAGATCGAAGTAGTAAATCGATCAATGTGGGTGCACCACACAATTGCCGCATACAAGCCACTATTTACAGAGTTTGCAACTTCTATTTCTAACCAGACAAAACTTGACCAGGCTCAGCCACAAGACGATCATGAAGAGTCAAATCAATCAGCCGAACTAAATGCGATGCTCGGCAATCTCGTCAAGATGATGGCACCAGCAATGCTCGGAATGTCTATCGGGTCAATGATTGGTCAACTCTCGTTGAGGGCTTTTGGTCAATATGACTTGCCGCTGCCACGCGAACCACAAACACAACTACTGTTCGTTGAAAAAAACTGTGAAGAGTTCGCAACAGACTGGAGCATCAATATTGCCGACATGCAGATGTGGTTGATCGTGCAGGAACTTACATTTCATGCAATATTTAATGTCACTCATGTGCGTGAAACGATTATTGATTCGGTCAAAGCCCATGTTGCTGGCTTCAAACCAAATCCAGATGCACTCGCTGAACGTCTGAGCAAGATAGATATTACTAGTAGTGATCCGGCTGTCATGATGCAACGGCTACTCGGCGATCCAACTATTCTGCTTGGTGCTGCGCGATCTCCAGAACAAGAAAGACTTGCGCCAAAACTTGACGCAATGATTAGCGCAATTGTTAGTTATGTTGATTATGTCGTTGACATTATTGCAACGCGAATAATCGGAACTGGCACACAAATTGCAGAAGCAGTTCGTAGACGGCGCGTTGAAGCACGCACTCAGGACCAATTTGTCGAACAACTTCTTGGTTTACGACTGACAAAATCTCAACTTGATGACGGTCATGCATTCATCGCCGGTGTAATTGAGCGAGATGGTTTTGAAGCGCTCTCAGGTATGTGGACAAAATCAGGAAATTTACCAACTCCAAACGAAGTAACCGCGCCAGGATTATGGCTGGAGAGAATTAACTACTAGTCCGAGCATTATTTGAGGCGAGAAGAAATATTGACCCGATCGCACAAGCGATGCCAACGATTGCAAATCCAACTGCACCTGGAAAAGTAAAGACCACAGAGACCAAACCACAACCGACCCAAACAAGTTGATTTCTTGTCTCAAATTTAACAAAAGCCCTTGCTCGATTGGCGTCGGGGGCTTCGCGTTGAATTATTGATTCAAAAGCCAATCGACCGATTGAAGCAGCCCCGTTGGCAACAGCGATCAAAATAATCCCCGAAGTAATACCACCGAATATTCCTGCGATTATTCCCGTGACACTAATAACCAGTAACGAAGAACTCATCATTGTTCGCTCAGAAACAAAACGACGAACTAATGGTGAAACTGCATTTGCCAACATTGTCGCCAACGACGAGAGGCCAAGCGCCAAAGCGAACCACATCGCTCCCGCTCGCTCATCGCGCAGCCAAAAAGCAACATGAAAAAATAAAAACCCGACAACACCCCTCAATAACATCATCGACAACGCCGCATCACGAATGCCAGAACCATGTAATTCTTTTATTTCCGGGAGTTCTGTTGTTCTTGGAGTTGTGGCAACATGTCGCGGCAACTGAAGCGAAGCCAAACTTGCAAGCGCAAACATTGTCGCCGACATCATTAGCGTTGCTCGAGAGTCAATTAGCTGCAACAGTCCTGCTGGGGCTACTGCTGCAAATCCAATTAATCCTGCAAGTAAACCTAATTTGCCGTTGGCTGCGACTAACTCCTCGTCATCGTCAACAAGTGTTGGAACGAGCGCAGTTTTGCTAACTGAGTATGTTCGCGCAAGTACCAGTGAAATAAAAGCGAGCGGAAATAGCGCGACTGAGTTGATCCGCGGAATCATCAGAACAACTGTTATGCATCGCAAAAAGTTGACGATTAAAACCGTGAATCGTCTTCCCCCAGGGACACGATCAATCACTGGTCCAATGAATGGCGCGATCACGGCAAACGGAGCGAGACTGATCGCCAAAAATAAGAGAACTTTGCTGCGTGCAGCATCTGGACTAATTGATAAAAATAGCGAATCTGCAAGAGCAATCGCGAACGACGCTTCACCACACGCGATGAGTGCGTGAACGCGGCCGAGTCGTCTAAGTGGAGATGCGGGAGCGAGCCCAGAATTTGAAAATGCTATGCGACTATTTTCTCGTATTTATACCCAAGTCCGCGGATGGTCACAACAAGTTGTGGTTCGGCTGGCTCTTTTTCGATCTTGGCACGCAGCCGTTTGACATGGACATCCAAAGTTTTAGTGTCACCAAAATAGTCGGTGCCCCAAACTCGATCAATCAGTGTCTCACGGGTCAACACTCGCCCGGCGTTAGACATCAAAATGTAAAGCAATTCAAACTCTTTGAGAGGAAGTTTCGTAACTTCGCCACGAATTGTCACAATATGTTGCTCTGGGTCAATTGAGATTCCACCGAGAGCCACCGTGCCGACGCCAGAAAAATCTTGCGAGCTCGCACCGAGCGCCCCGCGACGAAGTGCCGCTCTCAACCGAGCAACAAGTTCTCGAAGTCGATACGGCTTGACAATATAGTCATCTGCACCAACTTCAAGGCCCACAACAGTGTCTATTTCGGCGCCTTTCGCCGAAACCATGATTATCGGCACAGTACTTTTTTTTCTAATTTCTCGACAAACATCTGTTCCAGAAACCTTTGGCAACATCACATCTAACAGAACTGCATCTGGTTGCACCGCATCAAAAACTGCCAACGCTTCAGCGCCATCGCGAGCAACTTCAACCCGAAAGCCTTCACGCTTCAAACCAACTTGTAGCGCCTCAATAAACGACTCTTCGTCGTCGACTACCAATATTGTTGGCAGCGAATTATTTATACTCATATCAATACTCCCAGTTTATTAATTGTTTCTTCTGCAGACTGCTTGAGATTGTGCGGCAATCGAATCATAAATTTCGAGCCGAACCCCTCTTCTGATACAACATCAATATTGCCTCCGTGCTCTAAAGCAATGTGCCGCACGATTGATAAACCCAAACCTGTTCCACCTGTTGCCCGACTACGCGCTTTGTCGACCCTATAAAAACGCTCAAAAATTCGATTCAAATCTTGTTTTGCTATTCCGATTCCGCGATCCGAAACCGAGACAACTATTTCTTGCCCGTCAATCAAACTCTCGACGACGACTGAGCCATCAGATTCGCTGTACTTTATTGCATTATCCACCAAATTCGAAAAACATGAAACTAATTGCGATCTATCACCGCGCACATCCAGTTGGCCATCATTGACGAGTGTTAACTCAAGATTCTTCCTATTTGCCGCATGCTGATTCGTGTCAACAACTTCTCTTAGAACTTGTGCAAGGTCGAAATTTGTCCAGTCTTCGGTGCCACTAAATTCGATTCGGGAAAGATCTAAAAGATCATCAACAATTCGCGCCATACGATGTGACTCGGAAACAATTCTTTCCGCAAGTCTCCATACAACTTTGGTTTCTGTCTCGCCATCTAATGAGTCAGCAAGGGCCGCCACTGCACCAATAGGTGTTTTCAGTTCATGACTTAAATTTGCCACAAAGTCGGTTTGAAGGGTTTCGATGCGTGATTTTTTTGTAATGTCTTCAATAGTCACAACTATATTTTGACTATCTAATTTCTTTCCATGAATATCAAGAAATCGTGTCGTACCCGCAATGGCTTCGAGAACCCGGTCTCCAGAACCATTTTTTTGAACCAGTGAAATCATCTCATCTACGGCCTGATCAACTAAGACGTCGACATATCTCACACCGGTCATCGCAACAGCGGCGTCATTTCTGAAACGGCGACCTGACTTACTGTCAACAACAACTACGCCAATCGGCAAAATATCTAAAACTTCCATCACTTGCGCTATCTGATCTGTTTGATCTGTCCCAGTTGAATGCTCGTGCAAATCGTTTGGCTGTGATTCAGGTTTCTTATCTGTTCCTATTCGTTTTGAGAGCAAAAACGCAAGGAAGGCCGAAACAAATGTGCCAACAAAAAACAAGATGTATCGCACGTCAACTTACTTGCACTAATTCGGCTCGCGCTTCAGCGGAATCTCACCAGTCTGGTCTCCGATGCGAGCTTTGTATCGACTGATGCCGTCACGCTCTCTAACCCAACCAGTAACAATGAACCGAGTTCTTTCGCTCACATTTACTGCGTGGTCTCCAATTCGTTCGTAAAATCGCGCAACAACTGCCAACTGCACAGCGACTTGTAGATCAATTTTTGAATGTGAGTGGGACTCAAAAATCTGCTGAATGAATTGGCGATGCAAACTATCTAAATAAGAATCCATGTCATCAATCGCCGCAGCTTTAGCCGCATCGTTTTGCTCAAATGCTTCCATGGTTGAAGCAAAAAGTTGCTGGGCCTGTTCGCTCATTTTAGAAATAACTCCACGCAATAACGGGTCGATGTCATGACCGTAAATTCTTCTAGCTGCTTTGCAGATATTTACTACTAGGTCTGCAGAACGCTCAAGTTCGCCGGCGATCTTCATGATTGCAATGATTTGACGAAGATCGGCAGCAACGGGTGCCTGCAGTGCCAAAATCTCAAAACACATTGCTTCTAATTCGGCAGATCGACCATCAAATTCATCGTCGGACTGAACTAGATAGTCGGCACCCTCGAGATCACCGCTGAGAAGAATTGCCGTTGCACGAGGTATCGCCTCAGTTAATGATGCGCCTAGTCGAATGACTTCTGCTCGTACGTTTTCGAGATCGTTATGGAAGTTTTTGCGAATTTCATCCATTTTTAACGCCTCCATATTGTGGGACTTTATTAAACCTGAGGATAACGGTAGCCCACTAAATGTGAACTGTGATCGTCTTAAAAGTGACGCGAAGGTGAACAAACAATCGGATTAACGCAACTGAGTCGCTACAACCCATTCATGCAGTCGTTGTTGAGCATCTTTATTTTGCGTACCACCCGAGTTATAGATCCACTTATCATCTTTGGATAATGCAAAGTTAGGCACCTCTGGCTCAAGTAAAAACCCAAGAACTTTATCTAACCACGCACGATGCTTCGGATGAGTTAATGGCACCAGAACTTCAACTCTCCCGTCCAGATTACGGCCCATCAAATCGGCCGAACCAATGAGGTGCAACGGCGACTGATCATCAAAACCGTGGGCAAATCGATAGATGCGAGAGTGCTCAAGATAGCGACCAAGAATTGAACGCACGGTTATATTTTCAGACAATCCTGGAACCCCAGCGCGCAGACAACAAATTCCTCTTACAACTAAATCTATTTTCACTCCAACCTGACTTGCCTCATAAAGCGCATCAATTATTGCTGGATCAGAAATTGAATTGAGTTTTAGAGTGATGCTGCCAGCAGTCTTGAATGTTGCTTCACGGCGAATCAATTCAAGAAGTCGCGGTCGTAACTGGTGGGGCGCCACAATTAGTCGAAGATAATCTGGCTCCTTGGCGTAACCAGTTAAATAATTGAACAGTTCGGTTGCGTCTGCTCCAATTGATTCTTCACACGTAAAGAAACCAATGTCTTCATATAGCCGAGCTGTTGTTGAATTGTAATTTCCAGTCCCAATGTGAACGTACCGACGCATTTGATCAGCGTCTTCGCGAACTACCAGAATGCACTTTGAATGAGTTTTCAAACCAACAATGCCATAAGTTACGTGAACACCTGCAAATTCAAGTTCTTTAGCCCACGCAATATTTCTTGCTTCATCAAAGCGCGCCTTAATTTCAAGAACAACGGCGACTTGCTTTCCTGATTCAGCAGCCTTAACTAGATTCTTGGCAATTAAAGAATCGCCCGACGTTCGATACAAAGTCATTTTGATTGAATGCACTTTTGGATCATTAGCAGCCTGTTCAACAAAGGTTTCAACAGATGATGTAAAAGACTCGTGAGGGTGATGAACTAAAAGCTGTCGCTCACGAATCACTTGAAAAATACTTAGACCATTAAATTCAGCGGCAGACAGGCGTCCAGCAGTTAATGGAGGCCAGGGTTGAAAACGCAAATCTGAAAAATCAAGCGACACTAATTGAGATAAAGCCTTCATCTCAATAATGCTGTGATGAAATGTCACGTCATCAACACCAAGTTCAAGTTCTTCGCACATCAATTCAATGACCGACTGAGCAGTCCCGAATGGAATTTCAATTCGAACTGCACGCCCAAAACGACGGCGACGCAATTCAACTTCAACTGCGGCAAGAAGATCTTCAGCATCTTCGTCGTCTAGTGCCAAGTCGGCGTTACGGGTGACACGAAAAACAAAACATTGCTCAATCTTCATCCCCTGAAATAATCGAGAAAGGTTTGCTGAAATGATTTCTTCGAGCAAAACAAAACTATTTGTTTTCCCCACCTTCATCAGCCTCGGGATATTATTTGGAATCTTCAATCGAGCAAATCTCTGCTCACCTGAATTTGGGTCACTAGCGACGACTGCCAAATTTAATGCAAGATTCGAAATATATGGAAACGGGTGCGCAGGATCAACAGCAATTGGGGTAAGTACAGGAAAAATTCTCTGGTCAAACTCTTTTGTGAGATCAGCTTTCTCGTGGTCAGAAAGTTGTGACCAATTGAGCACGCGAATACCGAATAGTTCAAGTTGCGGGAGAATCTCATCTGTCCATATTTTTTCTTGACGCTGAACGAAATCTTGTGTGCGCTCTTTTATCTCTTGAAGTTGTTCAA
>CAMAWU010000033.1 GCA_945862025.1 Ferrithrix thermotolerans DSM 19514
AAATAACTGCCAACAAGCAGTTCGCTCTCGCCGCTTAATTGCGGTAGGAGAGCAACCGTGAGCCGCAAGGTCGCACGGGGCCAATTCACCGCAGCCCGGCAACAGAAGCGGGGAATGACAGCAAGAAAGAATGCTGACGTCGAGAAAGAACGATGACCGAATGGAAAGTCATTCCGCGACTTGTGCACCTAGTGCACTGGTAATCGACCCACCGATAACGCTGCGTAGCGTTGAAGTGGGAATGGTCGTATCACGGGCGCTCAATGGCTGATGGACGGGGGTTCGATTCCCCCCAGCTCCACTTGAATGCAATCTTTTAACAGATCAAAATTTACTCCGAAGTTCTGCTAACTTCGCGCAGTGATTAAAAATCTGGCCTGGGTCACAACTCAAGCAGCACACGGTCGAGACGAAGACGAAACTGCGGTAGTTGCGGCACTTAGTCTCGCCGGTTGCGCAGTTGAGATCGTCAATTGGGATGACAAAACTGTGAACTGGTCGAAGTTCGACCGAGTTGTGTTGCGCTCGGCGTGGGACTACCCCGAACGATTGACAGAATTTTTAACTTGGCTTGACCATGTCGCCACAGTTAGTGATGTTGTCAATTCGCCAGCGATAGTTCGCTGGAATCTTGACAAGAATTATCTGCACGAATTAGCCGATGCCAGAATTCCAATTACACCAACTGTTTTTGTAAAGCCTGGTGACGTGTGCGAATATCCAACTGGTGAATTTGTGATCAAGCCCGCAATTGGTGCTGGTAGTCGTGACGCCGCGTCTTACGACGCCAATCAACACGAGATTGCAACGCGTCATGTCGCTCGATTACATGCGTCTGGTCAAACTATTTTGGTGCAGCCACTTTTGAATTCAATTGCTAAAGATGGTGAATGGCCAATGGTCTTCTTTGGCGGAAAGTTCAGTCACGCCGCAAACAAACGAGTTTCTCTGCCTCACGCTGGGACAGTTGATGATCTGTTCGCCGCCGAAACAAATTCGCCTCACACCCCCACAATTAATCAACTCAAAGTTGCGCAAGCAGCAATCGAGTTCGTCTCAGCAAAATTCGGGATTACAACATACGCCCGAGTTGATTTAGTTCTCGACAATCAGGGCAACGACTGTGTACTTGAACTCGAATTAATTGAGCCTTCGCTGTTCTTGTACTATGCAGACGCTAAATGCACTCAAACTTTTGTAGAAGCCTTGATCCAGTAAGTTAGTTAACACAATCTCGCCCTAATATGTGCATAGATGACACTTGCAAATGAAACTCCTGTTGCGCACACCCCTGCTGGTGGATACGGCACGTCTTTTCCACCACTGATTCTTTCTGGATGCACTGAGCCACTTGTAATTGGCGCACCTGATCTGCGCGGCATTTGGAAAACAATTAGTGCAACTCGCGGTGGTCAACCGGTACCTCCCGATGATCGATTGATGTCGTACACCGAACGCATTGAGCAATGCGGAAATCGGATTGTCGACTGTGGTGGTGGAACAATCGCCGACGCTCGTGCCGATGGCACCGAAGAAAACGGCGTGCACGATGTTTCAGTTTTTGATTTCAAAACACCAATTCATGTTGTTGCTACCTACGAAGATAATTCATTCGTCCTTCGCCCAGTTGGCATTCCCGGAATTGAAGTTCGTCGTCACTTAGATAGCGAAGGCCACATGATCTGGACTCGCCCAGACATGGGTGGCATTCGTGTGGTTCTTGAACGCATCAGCGAACCAAAATAACCAATCGCCAAACAACTTCTAATCATTGCTGTGGAACGTATATTTATAACGCTATGAAGTTTGCGCCAATCACTGATCGACTCGCAGGGCTGGGTGCGGCTAAATGGGCCGTTCACGCCGAGGGTTTGCGCCGCGCAGGTTTAGGTGAAGAAATTATCCTTTTATCAATCGGCGAACCTGATCTACCACCACCAGCAAGTGTGATCAACAAAGCCGCAAGTGCGATGCGTCAAGGTCGCACTCGTTATGCACACGGTCAGGGCGAACCTGAGACTTTGATCGCAATTGCCAAGCACTTAACTAATAGATCTGGCTTTCTCGTTACACCCGAACAAGTTCTATACACAGCAGGTACACAAAATGGATTGTGCACGGCGTTGCTCACGCTCGTACAAGTTGGCGATGAGGTACTCGTTCCTGATCCGTATTACGCAACTTACGAGGGCTTAGTTGCCGCATCTGGTGCAACTTTTGTGCCAGTCGAAACATTGCCAGAGGATAATTTTCATGTCACGGCACAAGCAATTGAAAACGCAATTACTTCACGTACGAAAGTTCTGCTGCTTAACACTCCGAGCAATCCGACTGGTGCTGTGTTATCAATGAGCGAGATAGACGCGATCGGTGAAGTATGCAAGCGCCATGATTTATGGATTATCTGCGATGAGGTCTACGCAGATATGACATACGATGCCCCATTTTGCTCACCGTTTGATCGACCACATTTACGAGATCGCACACTTGCGGTGTCATCTATTTCTAAATCGCATGCCTTGCCAGGTTTTCGCGCAGGCTGGGTTGCGTGCCACCAAGATGTCATTCCACGACTGACACTGGTAGCAGAAGCGATGTTATTTGGATCACAACCGTTCATAGAAGATGCCCTGGCTGTTGCATTAAATGAGAAACATCCTGAGGTTGAACGATTGCGTCTCGCGTTTCGTGAACGCGCAGAAACATTGATCAAATCTTTCGCAGAGTCAAAAGCGATCAGTGCGCGCATGCCTGAAGGCGGAATGTTTATCATGCTCGACGTGCGCAAGACAAAATTATCCGGCGAAGAGTTTGCATGGCAATTGCTAAATCAACATAACGTCAGCGTGATGCCTGGCGAGAGTTTCGGTAACGGCGGCGCTGGACATATTCGGATCGCGCTAACAGTTGAATCTGAGATTTTGCGCGATGCTTGTGCGCGCATTAGATCTTTGGCGGAAAAATTAGTCGCGAGTGTTATCTAATTGAAATGACCAGCCCACAACTTCGAGTTGGTGAGGCAATTGTCGAGTTGCTTGCGCACGAATACGACGTCGATGTTGTATTCGGCATACCGGGAGTACACAACATTGAGTTGTATCGCGGGCTACACCGCTTTGGTGTGCGTGCAATTTCGCCGCGACATGAACAAGGTGCCGGATTCATGGCCGACGGTTGGTCGATCATTACTGGCCGACCAGGAGTCTGCGTATTAATAAGCGGACCAGGAATCACAAATGTAATGACACCAATCGCTCAGGCTTATCATGACTCGAGACCAATGTTCATTTTGGCGTCAACTACTCCGACTAATGCGCTCGGAAAAAGTTACGGTCCGTTGCACGATTTGCCCGATCAGGCGACACTAGTCAGATCTATCTGTGCGTTCAGCGAAACTGTCACAGACATAACTCAATTACCAGCACTAATTGAGCGTGCATGGAATATTTTTACTTCTGATCGGCCACGACCGGTGCACATTGCAATTCCGATGGATGTTCTCGAACAAACCTGTGAATCATTTACTCGCGTTGATACATCTGCAAAGCGTCCATCTCCGGCGACAACAGAGATCACACAAGCACTTGAAATTTTAAACTCGGCACAAAGTCCAGTGATTATTGCTGGAGGTGGAGTAGTTGATGCATCTGCGCAACTTATTGCACTTGCCGAAACACTTGATGCGCCAGTGCTTCTAACGGGCAACGCAAAAGGTGCAATGTCGTCAAATCACGAATTGTGTGCAGGCAACTGTCTTGTGTTTGGTCGCGTGCAACGCGATGTTGAAGCATCAGATGTGGTCCTGGTTGTCGGCACAGAACTTTCTGACACAGATCTATACAACAAAGGTCGGGCTTTAAATTTTTCTGGAAAAATAGTCCGCATCGATATTGATCCACAACAAATAACGCGACGAACTACCCCGAATGTTGGACTTATTGGCGATGCAGCACTCACAATGCAGGCGCTGACCATCGGAATTGAATCGCACGGGCGCCAAGACGGAGCGACTCGGGCGCAAACTTGGCGCGAACATGCGCGCAATAAAACGAATCAAAGTTTTGTACCGTGGCTGACAGCAATCGAAAATGAACTACCGACTGACGCAATTGTCGCACTCGATTCAACCCAGATTGGTTACAGCGCGCATTGGTGGTTGCCAGCAACGCGGTCTCGTTCGTGGCTCGCACCATATGGGTTCGGCACTTTGGGTTGTGCATTACCAATGGCAATCGGCGCAAGCATCGCAGCACCACACCGACCAGTTTTAATAATCGCTGGCGATGGCGGTTGGTTATTTACAGTTGCCGAAATGGCTGCAGCGCAAGACATGAAATGCAACATTGTGCTTGTGCTGTGGGACAACAGCGGTTACGAACAAATCCGCGAATCATTCGATGATGTTAAAGCACCACAACTTGGTGTAAATGTTTCGTCGCATGATCCATCTGCAATCGCCCGTGGTTTTGGCTGGACTGCTACCGAGGTGAAAACTCCGCAACAACTATCAGATGCGTTGCGAACTGCATTTTCTTGTGGCGGACCACAATTCATTCGCGTAGTAGTGAAATGAATAAATAGCTAGTTCGTGCGGTAGACAACGAAAACTTTTCGTAGAGTTTCGTGAACTGTCCACTTGCCCTTCCAGCCAATTGGAAAAATGCAACTAGATCCAGCAGTGAGTTCGACAGTTTCGCCGCCATCTTCATGCACTGTCATACGGCCCGACAAAACATAAATAACTTCGCCGCGTGTGGTGAACTCCCATCGAGACGCGCCAACTTCACACTCCCAAGTGCCAGCAGTGACGGTTTCGTTATCGAGAAAAACTTTCGCCCGCGTCATGATCTCGCCAGTCAACGGCTCTGCCGATGGTTGACCAAGTGGTTTAGCAGCAAGTTCTGCCGCCGGAATTTCGCCTGCTCTAAATGAAATTGTCAAATCGTCTCCATTCTTAACAAACAACATTCTAACAACTGATCTAATATCTTGACAAAACAAAATCAATTTAGTTTTTGTAATAGAATAAGATTTGTGGCTTTGCGATCAAATACCAATCGGCGAAAAGATATTCAAGGATTAAGAGCAATATCAATTTTGCTAGTGGTTGCAAATCATGCTGGACTTCCATTACCCGGTGGTTTCTTCGGTGTTGATATTTTCTTTGTGATCTCAGGTTTCGTAATTACTAGCTCATTGAACCGTGAATACGAATCATCTGGCGTTATCAAATTGCGAAACTTCTACTTTCGTCGCTTCAAACGATTAGCACCAAATCTCGCTCTAATGATCTTCGCAGTAATGATAATTACACCATTTTTGCTCACGCCCCTCGATTCAAAATTGTCTACTGCTAAAACTGGACTGGCAGCCATTTTTTCAATGGCAAACTTCCAACTTGTCCTGGACCAATCAAATTATTTTGCAACTCAATCTCAGTCGAACTTACTACTGCACACATGGTCGCTATCAGTAGAAGAACAAATATATTTAGTATTTCCTATATTTCTTTTATCAATATTCAAATTGCAAAAAACAATAAAAACTGATTTCATATTTTTACTTTTTGGTTTGATATCAGTGGCATCTTATTTGTTGTCCATTTTTGGTGATCAACAAAGGCCGTCAATGTTTGGACACTACAGCCCGACTGTTCGCGTTTGGGAATTCTTGGCAGGAGCAATCATCGCGGTCCAAATGAAAAATGGTCATCGAATTAATGCGAAAATTTCTACACTATTCGGCTTCACTGGCTTCCTAATTATCTTGATTTCTGCATTTTTTGTTAACTCAGACACAAGTTTGTACAAAATATTTGCAATCTTTCCGGTAACTGGCGCCGCAATGATAATCATCGCAGGTCTAGAACCATCAAATAGATGTTCTGAATTAATTTCCAACAAATATTTCGCGAAAATTGGTAACGCTTCCTACGCAATTTACTTATGGCATTGGCCGATTATTGCAATCACTAGAGAGACCATTTCAAATAACTTGAGCGCTTTATTGATTGCGGCAGTTTTGAGTTTTATTCCCGCAATTTTAAGTTTCCACTATATTGAGTTTCCAATAAAATTAATGGCGCTGAAAGGCAGTTTCAAGAAACTAAAATTTGTACTGATGGTAACTTCTATACCACTCCTGTTTACATTTAGCATCAATCAACTCGCACCCACTTTTTTTGATCCAAGGTATTCATTCGGAGATCTTAAAGTTATTCACGACGGAGACATAGATGTTGAGGCATTCTTTGAAAAAATTAATACCTATTCTGGGTGTGAGCCTTACTCAATTGAAGCAAATGCCCTGTCCTACACCACCAAACAAGGAGTGCTAATCAAACGTTGCAAGCAGTCGAAGGCTGATAAACCTCAAGAACTGGCAATAATCGGTGACAGTCATGCCGAATCTTTGTTTCCTGGTTTTGCCGAACTCTTGCCTGACACCAATGTCGTTTATTTTAGTCATCCGCAAATTGACTCATTATTCTCAAAATCAGGATTTGACGAAGTAAGTACTCACGTTTTGAATGAAACCAGCATCAAAATTGTAGTTATTAGTTTTTCAATGTACCAGTCGAATAATCTAAATGAGTTAGGCCCTCTGATAAATGATCTAATCAGAAAAGGGAAAGTTGTTTACGTGTCAGAGGATGTTCCATTTTTTACATTTGAGCCGGAACAGTGTAAGTTTAATAGTTTTCTCACTAACAGAACACGCTGCACAGATTCATACCAAAATATAATTGATCAGAAAGCCATTAGTAAATTAAGAATTTTAACTGGTTCATTTCCTAACGTAAAAATGATTCGCCCCGCAAGTCACCTGTGTAAGAACAATTATTGTTCTATGAATATCGGAAAATCGATATTGTTCCACGACAGATCTCACTTAAATGTCTACGGCTCGAGATTCATCGTTAATAAAGTCCTCGCTGAATTCCCACAAATTAAGCAGTTATTAAAATAAATTTCAATGGTTTCAGCATGATGGAGTATTATTCTCACATGCAACTGCTCTAAATGAAATTGTCATAACGATAAGTTTACGACATTGCCCGCAGATTTTTCTTAACGACCAAGAAATAAACTGCTGTCACGAGCATCAGCAAACCAGTAACTGAAAATGTTATTGGCGCAGAATCAACTCGACGTGCAATTACTCCCACGAACAACGCTCCGATCGGCGCAAGCCCTGACATTATTAGTGAGTGCACCGCCATAACTCGCCCCATTATTTGCGGTGGAGTGTTGTTCTGAATCAATGTCTGACTCAAGTTCATATAAAAACCACCGCCCATCCCCCACGCAAACAACAGCACACTCATCATCAAAATCGAACTCGACTGACCGAGCACGATTTGCACTAACGAGCCCCAACACAAACCGCCCATGAACCACATTCCTTTTTGCACCATTTTGTGGTTGTACCGCAAGATTCCAATAGATGTAACGAACTGACCAACACCAAGCATCGCAAACATATATGTCGTCTGGCTACCCGTCGCACCCGCTTGTTCTTTTGCAATTTGTGGACCAAGAACGATCCATGGCGCCATCATAAATAAAATCGAACCACAGAGCAGAACATAAAAAGCTCGCACTTCTGCATGTCCGCGAATAAATGTGAGCCCACCAAATATTTCTTCACGCAGGCGCCGACGCTGTGTATTCAGACTCGCTGGAAGTTGCAACTTGATCAAAGCAAAAAACCCAAAAAGATTTAACAGTGCCTGAATCCAGAATGCGCCTTCAATCCCCCAAATCGCAATCGCGGGGCCAGCCACGGCAGGACCAATCATTAACCCAAGATTGTTGCCGATTGTATTGACCGCAATTGCGCCGACAAGTTTGTCTCGCGGCACGACCGTTGGAACAATCGCCGATCGCACTGGCGAGCCGATTGCGATAAATATTCCAGCGATAAATGATCCGATGATCGCCCAGTTGATTGTCATCTGCTCGGCCGTCACCATCACTGCAACCAGAGTTGTGATCGCTAACGCACCAAGTTGACTGACCATTAGTAATGTGCGCCGATTCATGTGATCACTCATCACACCTATCGGTAGCGAAATTAATAGCACCGGAATTCCCATGACGAAAAGAATCAGTCCACTGATGTCTGACTTTGCGCCTAATTCAAGTGCAAGCCAGACAAATGCAAAGCGTTGTGTGCTCTGCACAAGTATGAACAAGAAACTGTTTATCCACAACAAGCGAAACGGCTTTATCGCCATCAGTTCACTGGGTCGAATTCCACTCGCTTGGATTGAAGAATTCACTAATCATAGTGTTGCAGCAATCAGACACCAGCAACGAACTGCAGACTCACAAACAGATTTACAACGAGGTCATGATGACACATATCTATCCGTATACGATTCAAAAGTATGGATCTAAGGAATAAAACCATTCTCATCACTGGCGCTTCACGCGGAATCGGCGAAGCGATCGCTATTGAACTGTCTCGTGCGGGGGCAAAAATAATTGGTGTTGCCCGTGATATCAAACGATTAGAACTAGCCATGAACCCAATTGGTGGTTCATCAGTTTGTTGTGATTTGTCTGATTTGAACGCAGTCTCGTCGTTGATTGAGAAAATCGAATCAGAACATGGACCAATTGATGTACTTATAAATAATGCGGGCGTTGACCACACTGGATTATTGCAAGATGCAACGAGTAACGATGTTCGCCAGGTAATTGTTACCAACCAAGTCACTCCAATTGATTTAACTCGTCAAGTTCTGATCGGTATGCGCCAACGACAAATTGGCCACGTTGTCAATATCTCTTCTTTGGCTGCAAGTGGTGGATTTGTTGGTATGACTCTCTATTCATCCTCGAAGTCTGGGCTATCGGGTTTCCATCGCGTATTACGCCACGAACTGCGTGGCACCCCAATAGGCATGACGTTAGTTGAAATCGGTCCGATTCCGACAGACATGTTGGCCGGTGTGTATCAAGTTGAAGCAACATTTAAAATGTTTAAACGACTACAAAAATTACAATTATTGCCTGAGGTTTCTCGTGAACGGGTGGCACGCAATGTTCGTCGTGCGATAGAACGAAATCGTAGACATGTTTGCCTGCCGCTTCGTGGAAAGATCTATCCAATTCTTAGCGGAGCACCACAAAAAATTATCGACATCGTGATGTCGACAATTCCGCGTTAGATCTTGCGGTCGCAAAACCTATTTTGAACTGAGTGTCAAAAGCTCTGCGAGCGAAAGCCCACCTGTGTATATCGCCATACCGATTGCTACATCAATGTTCAAAGCAAGCAAAGCCCGAACATCATCAAGAGTCGTGATCCCACCTGCAGCAGTAATCTCAAGTTTTGTTGCGCTTCGCAATTGTGCGAACCACTCTAAATCTGTGCCCTGCATCATTCCTTCTTTGTCGACATATGTGCACAAAAAGCCGCTGCATAATTGTGAAAATTGAGCCAATGATTCTTGTGCAGTCGTGTTTAAAGTGGTCGTCCAGCCATCTACGACAACTTTGCCAGCAAGAGAATCAAGTGCGACCAGAATATTTTGCGCTTTGACTCGTTCAACGATCTTTGAATATGCAGGAGTAAACGCCGCCGTTCCAACAATTACGCGATGTGCTCCAAGATCAATTAACTGTGCAGCACGCTCGGGTGTGCGCACGCCTCCGCCGACCCGACACTTTGCTCGACTTGCAAGCATCTCAATAATCGAAGCGTTATCACCATTACCCATCGCCGCGTCGAGATCAATTACTTGAATCTCTTCAAATCCTGCAAACCGCTCAAGCATTTCAAGTGGATCAGGACCTTCAAGAGCTTTAGTTCTACCCTGCACCAACTGCACGACTTTTCCATCCTGAATATCAATGCACGGCACGACAATTGATTTGCGCGAGTCACTCATCGTCGCACCACAAACTTTGCCTGCTCCACACATTTTTTTACTTCGCTAATCTTCAAAGTTCCGAAATGAAATACTGAAGCAGCAAGTGCGGCGTCTGCGTTTTGAAGAATCTCAGCAAAGTGTTCAACTTTTCCTGCTCCCCCCGAGGCAATCACTGGAATATTCACAGAATTGCGAACTGCCTTAGTAAGCGATTGATCAAAACCATTTTGCACGCCATCGGCGTCCATTGACGTCAACAAAATCTCACCAGCACCGAGACGCTCGCCTTGTTGCGCCCATTCAATTGCGTTGAGTTGCTCTGCTTGGCGCCCTCCCTTGGTAAACACTCGCCAGATCTGATCGTCACGGCGCGCGTCTATCGCCAAGACCACAGCCTGCGATCCGAATTCTTGGCTTAGTTCGCAAATCAATTCAGGTCGCCAAACGGCCGCACTGTTGACGCTGACCTTGTCAGCCCCCGCGAGTAAAACTTCTCGGGCGTCGTCAACGGTTCGAATTCCTCCACCAACTGTAAGTGGAATAAATACTTCGCGGGCCGTTCGTGCGATCACAGCAACCATCGTGTTGCGATTTTCATTTGTCGCAGCAACATCAAGAAACACAAGTTCGTCAATTCCTTCGGAGTTATATCGCGCGGCAAGTTCAACGGGGTCACCTGCATCACGCAATTGAAGAAAATTCACACCTTTAACAACACGACCATTAGCAACATCAAGACACGCGATTATTCGCTTGGCCAACATTTAGATACCAACAAAATTCTGCATCACGAGTCGACCAAAATCGCCTGACTTCTCTGGATGAAACTGCACACCAAAAATATTTTCAAACTCGATAACTGCCGAAAATTGATCCCCATAACTTGTCGTCAGCACTGTTTCGTCAACAACTGGACAAAAATAGCTATGTGCGTAGTACGCAAAAAGTTCACTGACGATAGGCGAATCAGCTGGCAATGACTTAACCAGTCGCGACGGCGCAGTTGCTTCAAGCGTGTTCCATCCCATGTGCACACTGCGGTCAGCCGATTCAAACTTACGAACACTGCCAGACAAAATACCCAAGCCCTTTGCGGTTGGCGCCTCGTGGCTATTAGCGAACAAAACCTGCATCCCAAGACAGATTCCTAAATAGGCAACTCCGTTTTTGATTTGATCAATCAGTGCTTGGCGAATTTCTAGTTGATCTAGAGCAGCTGCAAGTTGACCAAAATGGCCAACACCAGGCAGCACAATTTTATTAGCGGCACGAATTGCTGCCTCGTCATTTATCAACTTATATTCAGCGCCTAGCACATCTAATACATTTGTTACCGAACGCAAGTTTCCAGCACCGTAATCAACGACACAAATCACAACAAACCTTTTGTACTTGGCAACTGATCTTTAAGTCGCGTATCAGTTGAGCAGGCGTAACGCATTGCTCGCGCAAAGCATTTAAATATTGCTTCAACCTTGTGATGCGTTGATCGCCCATAAAGAATTTTGGCATGCAAGTTTGCACCCGCATTATTGACAAACCCACCAAAGAAATCATGGATCAATTCTGTTTGCAAGTCTCCAACGAGACGAGCACGAACTAGGTCGCTGTAAATCAACGCCGGTCTGCCGCTCAGGTCTACTGCAACTACTGCCAAAGTTTCATCCATCGGCAAGACGAAATAGCCAGCACGATTGATTCCAGTTTTTTTACCCAACGCTTTGGCGAAAGCCTGACCAATTGCGATACCCACGTCTTCGACCGTGTGATGTTGGTCAATATCCAGATCGCCCTTAGCAGTGACTTTTAGATCAAAACCGCCATGCTTTGCGAACAGTTCGAGCATGTGGTCAAAAAATCTGATGCCGGTATTGATCTCGTATCGTCCTTTACCTTCAATGGTCAGTTGCACAGAGATGTTTGTCTCTTTAGTGACACGCTTGATCGTTGCTTTTCTCATAACACCCTCTCTAACTCTTGAATAAACACTGTCATTTGTTTTTTAGTTCCGATCGTGACACGCAGACATCCCGAAATTTCATAACTGCGGTCACGAATTAACACTCGACTCATTGCAAGTTGGTCACGAATCTCTTTTGCCCTATCGCCGACATCGAATAACAAAAAATTGCCGCTGCTCTTAAAATATTTGACTCCAAGACGATCAAACTCTGCTTCAACAAAGTTTCGACACTCTCGCACTTCGGTTACGTAATTTGCTAAATACACACTGTCATCTACCGCAGCACATGCCGCCACTACAGCGACCGCATTAACACTGTATGGCGATTGCGCTTTTCGCACCCACGCAATGTTCTCAGATTTTGAAAACATACAACCAAATCGAATACCAGCCATTCCGTAAGCCTTAGAAAACGTTCGACTCACGACAAGATTCGCGTATTCACTGATCAAATCGAGAACCGAGACATCGGCAAACTCGACATATGCCTCATCAATCAATACGACTGCATTAGGCGCAGCTTTTAGAATTTCAATAATTTCTTCTCGCGAAATAGCAGTTCCAGTGGGATTATTTGGGTTAGCCAAAAATATTGCTGCAGTATTCTGATTTATCCTCGCCAAAAGTTTTTCAAGGTCAAACATCAACTGTTGTTTTGCGTCATAGTCAACTTCAATAATTTTGGCGCTTCCCAACTCACCGTAAAAGCGGTACATCGCATAAGACGGGTTCATAACTATCAACTCGTCGCCTGGCTTAATAAATGTATTTACCAATAATGAGATTGCTTCATCGGTGCCATTCGTGAAAACCATCTGCTCAGTGTCAACGCCAAAAAATGCTGCAATCTTGTTTTGCGCTTGCGAGTATTCGGGATACATGCTGATCATGTTTGAATCAGTCAGCCTGCGAATCGCATCAATAACTTGGGGCGAACAGCCAACTGTATTTTCGTTGAAATCTAAACGCATTTTGTCTGCACGACCTTGCGAAGGTGGCGAATATGGCCGCATATTTTTTACAGCCAAATTTGGTTGCAATCCGGTTGAATCGCTTACGACTGCGCTTCCACTTTGAGAATTCAGACGAACCTCAATAGATCGAGCGTGTGCTTCAAGCCCCTCTGCACGAGCCAAGATAGTCACACTCGGCGCCAAATTTTTAAGTGCTTGTGGCGAAAGTTGTTGCACTGAAATAACTTTTACAAAATCTGCAGACGATAAACCGCCACGCAGCGATGCGAGACCCGAAGTTGGCAAAATATGGTTTGGCCCTGAGGCATAATCTCCAGCCGCCTCGGTGCTGTAAGAGCCGACAAAAATTGACCCGGCATTTTGCACCCGATCTAGCCAAGAAGCATTTTCGATTGATAAATGCTCGGGTGCCAATGAATTAACAAATCTAAAAGCCGTTTCAATATCTGGACAAATAACTGCTGCGCTGTTCGCGCTGATCGACTTTTCGGCAATTTGCTTGGTTGACAGACTCTTTAGTTGCTCAGCAACTTCAAGTTGAACTTGCTCGGCAAGTATTTTTGAGGTCGTCAACAAAATCGCCGAAGCATTGACGTCGTGTTCACATTGAGCCAACATGTCAGCAGCAATCCATTTTGCGTTGTGCTCATCGGCCACGATCACTATTTCTGATGGTCCAGCAATAAAGTCAATCGCCGTGTCAACTGAAACTAATTTTTTCGCGGCAGCAACAAATGCATTTCCTGGCCCCACTATTCTCGTGACCCGAGATATCGACTCGGTGCCATATGCCAATGCAGCAATTGCCTGTGCACCACCAATTTGCATGATGTGCTCAATCCCGAGCCACGCAGCCAACGCCAACATCTCACTGCTTGGCTTCGGACAAACTACGGTGATCGATTTAACTCCCGCAACTTGTGCAGGTATAACCGCCATCATCAATGTTGAAATCAGTGGATAACTTCCTGCGGGCACGTACACGCCAACCGAATCAATTGCTCGTACCACTTGACCCACTGACCGACCATCTGGTGATGTGAAGTAATTGCTTTTCGGAAGTTGCGACTGAGAAAAAGTTCGAATATTCGTTGCTGCAACTTCAACTGCGCTCAACAACTCTGGCGAAAGTTTGCCACCAGTCTTGACCACGAAACTAGAGCCATCAAAGTCGTCAAACTTTTTGGCGTATTCAAATAACGCAGCATCACCCCTTAGACGAACATCGTCAATTATTGGCTTTACTGTTTCAATTGCCGAGTCAAGCCGTGAGTTGTTTCGAGACAACAACTCGCCCGCTTGACTAATGTCAATTATCCGCAACATCAAACAACAATCTTGTTAAGTGGATATTCAACGATGCCATGTGCGCCGGCAGCTTTTAATCGCGGAATGATTGTTCGCACGGTTGACTCGTCAAGAATAGTGTTCAAAGCTAACCAGTTCTGATCAGCCAGATTCGAAATAGTTGGCGTCTTGAGTGCCGGAAGTACACCGAGAATCGCATCAAGATTTTTTCTTTCAACATTAAGCATCAACCCGACTTTGCCCATTGCATTGATCGCGCCTTCTAAAAGCATCTTGATATCAAGCATTTGCTCACGCTTAACTGGATCTGCCCAGGATTTTGTGTTGGCTATGAACTGCGTGTTTGACTCAATCACAGTTTCAACTATGCGCAGATTGTTTGCTCGCAAAGACGAACCTGTCTCAGTAACTTCAACAATTGCGTCAGCCAAAATCGGCGGCTTCACTTCGGTTGCTCCCCAACTGAACTCAACTTTTGCTTTGACGTTATTTTTCTGCAAATAACGCAGTGTTGTTTGCACAAGTTCGGTAGCAATAACTTTGCCTTCAAGATCTTTCACAGACTGCACAGGCGATGACTCGGGCACCGCGAGCACCCAACGCACTCGACCGAAGCTTTGTTTGGCATAAACCAGATCCGCCACCGACTCAACTTTTGCTTCACTTTCAGCAATCCAGTCTTGCCCCGTTAAGCCTGCGTCAAGAACTCCATCTTCGACATATCGAGCCATCTCTTGGGCACGAATCAACATGCATTCAATATTCGGATCGTCAATCGCCGGGAAATATGAACGGCTATTCACGGTGATCTGAAACCCAGCCCTGCGAAACAAATCAATCGTTGCAGACTCCAAACTTCCCTTAGGAATGCCGAGTTTCAGTATTGGCTTGCTGGTTGGTTTCTGCGGTTGGGTATTACTCATGATTTTCCTCCATATACGTTCTCGGGTGAGAAGACTTTTTCTGAATTAATTGTCCAGTCTGATTCTTGCCAAGTGCGAAAGAAACAACTTTCATAACCTTCGTGGCATACGCCAGGCCCAACCGGGTCAACCAAGATCAACAGCGTGTCGCGATCGCAATCTGTCGAAATTGATACGACATTTAGTTTGTGACCTGATGACTCGCCTTTTAGCCAAATACGATTTCGCGACCGACTAAAAAACACGACACAGCCTGTCTCGCGGGTCATCTCAAGTGCCTGATCGTTCATGAACCCAAGCATCAATACTTGGCGAGTCTTCGAATCTTGGATTATTGCTGGTACTAATCCACCTAGCTTCTCAAAATCAATTTCTTGTGGCTTTTCTACTCTCACTGAATTTCTCCTCAATAGTTTGGGTACAAATAAAAAACCCGCCGGATTTTCCGACGGGCTGAACTTCGAAAATTAATTTTGAAGCGTTACAAATGAGCCCGTCGTGTCACGTGATGCACGTGATGCACGTGATGATGATTGTGATGGGCGACAGTTGTAAAATTATTCACTGCCTGCACCATACCCTCTCGGCTAATCAATCGCCAACTAACTATGCTTTGCTATATAAACATTTTTAACAAAACCCCTAGCAGCATTGTTTTTCAACCCGAGACTGACCCATCGGCCCCGCAAAAACAAAGTTTCCCAGCACCAAATTGGACAGCACCTGTTGCGGGTCTGATTTCGGCTTTTTTCGCTGTCTGCGTTGGCACTTTTATCGCTGTATTACTTGATGTTGTTACACCTCTGAACGCAGTCGGTAGCGAGTTCATTGACCACACTCCGAAGTGGCTAAAAAACCTAGCAATACAAGCATTTGGCACGAACGACAAAGCAGTTCTAAAAATCGGAATGCTGATTTCTATCTCGTGTCTCGCACTTTTTGCCGGCCTACTTGCGCGGCATAAACGTGTCACTGGCGTCAGCATCATCGCAAGTTTTGGTATTTTTGGCGGATTAATTTCGGCAGCGCGACCATCGCAATCGGCACTGGCGCTAGTTCCTTCTTTGCTCGGAGCCATATTTGGATCTCGATTACTCAACAAATTAATTAAAACTATTACGAAATACGATCTCCCCATTGCCTATCCGAGCGAATCGCGCGCACCACTTGGATGGGATCGTCGTCGGTTTATCTCAACTGCTAGTAAGACCGTATTGATATCTGCGATATTCAATGCGGTCGCAAGCAGGCTCGAGAACAATAAGATTTCAGATATTCGCAACTCTGCACCAGAGTCGCTGCCAAAAATTAGTCAAGCCAACGATTTGACAACGACAAAGATTCCATCTGGCAGCCAATTATTTAGTGAGACACCGTTCATCACACCAAATCAAGACTTTTATCGAATTGATACTGCGTTGTCGCTGCCGCGCATTGACATCAAAACTTGGAAACTCAATATAGGTGGAATGGTTAAAACACCGCTAACGCTTTCATACCAAGACTTACTGGCACGACCAATGGTTGAGCGCACGATCACCATCTGTTGTGTGTCCAATGA
>CAMAWU010000034.1 GCA_945862025.1 Ferrithrix thermotolerans DSM 19514
CAACTGGCGATACAGCTGGTCTTGCTTCGGGTGACTGGAGTCGAGTTATAAATCAATCAAGTGGAACTTTGGCGATGTACACATGGGGTGATTACAACGACCCAGATTTGGTTGGTGCACTTGCTGGATCAACTCTTAGTGTGACAATGAAAGTTGACTATTACGCAAGTAACGAAGACTTGATCACAAAACTTGCGGCGAGTGCGGGTAGCAGTGGTTTCGACATTGTTGTGCCGACTGGGCCATATATCCCGCAGATGATTGAGAAGGGTTTGATTCAGAAATTCGACAAGACATTGTTGCCAAATATGTCAAATGTCGATCCAAATTATCTCGCACAAGATTGGGATCCGACTAATGATTATTCAGTTTGCAAAAACTGGGGCACAACTGGCTACTTCTATGACACGACGAAAATTTCCAAAGAACTCACAACTTGGCAAGACTTCATTGACACTTGCATGGGCGAAGCAAGCGGCAAGTGTTCAGTCATTGACGCAGCGCCAAACTATTGCGGAATGTGGTTCTGGGCAAACAAAATTAATTGGAACACTGAGACACCTGCAGATCTAGATGCATGTGAAAAATTCTTAGTTGAAGAATTTGCGCAACATATCAAGGCATTCGATAGTTATCCGTCAACCAAGCTTGCTGAAGGCGCTTATTCAATTGCAATGGCATGGAATGGCGACGCTCGTCAGGCCTATGTTCGAATTGAGGAGGCTGGTGGAAACCCAGGCGACTGGAAGTGGGTGCTTGGATCGCCAAATACGGAACTGTGGATGGATAACTACTGCATAGCAGCAGGAGCGCCAAACGTCGAGGCGGCACACGCTTGGATTAACTGGGATCTAATCCCAGAGATTTCAATAAAAGATCTCAGCTACCACGGATATCACACTGGAATGAAGAACATGTCACAACTTATTTCTGAAGTTGCTCCAGATCTTGTTAAGGGTGACATGATTTTCTTCGGAGATGAGCAAGTTGCAACGATGCAAACACAAGTGATTACTCCAGCGCTTGATCGTTTGATTGACATCTTGAACAAGTCCAAGGCGAAAGCCGGAGGCTGATTTGATGTGACCTTTTCGGTCGCTTCAGTTTCACGCAGGCGATGGCGAGGACCTAAGTATCTTCTCGCCATCCCTGCGATTATTTGGTATCTAGTTTTTTTTGCGGCGCCAATCGCGTTCATTGTTCTTTACTCTTTTGGTACAAAAGATTCTTCTCGACTCGTACCCGTTGATCTGGGCAGTCTTTCAACGAAAAGCTATTCGGCAGTATTTGACGAGACGTTTTTCAAGACGTTTCGAGCAACACTTCGAATTTCGGTTCTAGCGACGTTTCTGTGTGTAGTGATCGGCCTCCCAGTTGCTTATTTCGCAGCGTTCAAGGTTGCTGAAAAATGGAAAGCGGTAATTCTTGCAGCAGTAGTTGTACCAAGTTTTACAAGTTTTTTGATTCGCACGGTTGCTTGGCGAATTCCGCTTGCTCCTAACGGCACTTTTTCTAAATGGCTTGTTGGCATGGGTTGGATCTCAGACAACGGAATTCAGATTCTTGAAACTCCAATGGCCGTGCAGATTGCAATCGTTTATAACTATTTAGGTTTTATGATTTTGCCTCTGTTTGTTGCACTTGACCGAATTGATGTGCGAATGCGAGAGGCGAGCAAAGACTTGGGTGCTGGTCGCATTGCTACTTTTTTTGGTGTGACGCTGCCACTTGCTGGGCCAGGCATCGTCGCCGGAGTGTTGCTGACGTTTATCCCGATGTGTGGCGATTATGTCACTGCAACTGTGTTGGGTGGCGCAAAAGGAAACATGATCGGTGCAATGATCGCCTCACAGTTCAGCGGTGCACAGAACTGGCCACTTGGTTCAGCGATGGCAATTTTAATGATTGCCGCAGTATTGCTGGCACTCGTCGTTGGTTCGGTCGTGACTTTGCTTGTGCCAAGACTCTTCGCCCTTGCCTCGCCACTCGTGCAACGCGTTCGGCGAGCAATCTATGAGCGATCAATTAAGCGCAAGCAGATTGTTAAGCAGGAGATGCGTACAAAGATTGAAGTGCTACCGAAACTACTTTCGGCATGGACTGTGTTAGTTCTTGTTTTTCTTTTCATCCCGATTTCTCTTGTTTTTCTGCATTCGTTTAACTATGGCGGGTCATTCACAATCTGGTCGGGTCGCGCGAGCACGAAATGGTGGGGCGAACTTTTCAACGGTGGCGTGGTTTATGGGATGTTGATTCGATTTGCAGTTGTGATCATCATTGGTGTTATTTTTGCTCGCGTTACAAAGCGTCGAGAGAATTTTTCAAAGAGAGCTTCTTCACTAACGATGCCCGCCGCATTCGTGATTGCAATAGTTCTTAACGGTCTGATGACCGAGTGGTACCGCACGATCTTTGACTTCGCAGGTATCGGTGATTCGATTCGCAACTCGTTCATCGCCGCATTTGGTGCCACAGTGATTGCAGTGCTTATAGGCGGCATGTCTGGTGTCGCCCTCGCGCGTCGGCCAGGTGGTTGGACAAAGTTTTTTATGGCAACAGTTTTTTTGATTTTGGTTACTCCAGAAATTATGGATGCGATTGCGCTAGCGACATGGTTTCCGCGAATCAAAGCGATACCTGTTATCGGGATTATTTTCACAAGTGGTTGGGGGCCATTCAACGGCGGAATTAATAAATTGTGGGTTGGACAATCTCTTTATGCAAGTGCAGTCGTCACGCTTATTGTTAGAGCGCGGCTCTCGGGTTTAGACGAGGCACTTGAAGAAGCGGCTGCTGATCTTGGTGCGCCACCTGCTCGTGCGTTTCGTCAGATCACTTTGCCGTTGATTGCTTCGGCGATGGTTGCCGGTGCGCTTTTGTCATTTGCTTTGTGTCTCGACAATGCAGTGATTTCAACATTGATTAGCGAAGCCGGCTCGACTACTTTCCCGGTTGCGTTACTTGGTGCAACTCGCAGCACAATCAAACCATTTTGGGGTGTTGGTGCTGTGCTGTTATTTGTGGTCACGCTCAGCGCATTATGGTTTTTGGCAGTTATCTTGCGTCGTGGTGGAGACTCGGCAAGCAAGATCGCTGCGACCTTTACCGGTTCGTGATTTCGTCAGTTTCTGTTTCGTGATTTAGGTAGGTATAAAAATTTCAAATCACTACGAAATTCTTGGAGTGAAATCGACTGCGTCAATTAAAGAAATTCGTGCGGCACATCGCGAGATGGTTCGCAAACTTCACCCAGATGCGATCGGTTTGCAATCCGCAGATTTATCATTGGCACTTAGTGCGGTAAGCCAAGCCTGGAGTGTTTTGGGTGACCCGGCAACTCGTCGCGAATACGACAAATCTTTGGCTCAACAATCAGCATCAAAGAGGTCAGATAAGTCGAATCAATCTTCGGATTCAAAAAGTAAGCCGATAGATGATTTTGTTGAAGAACCAGATTTTGAGATCCCGCAGATAATCGTCAGAGCACAGTTTCCTTGGAGGTTCATGCTGACTTTGATTGGCATCGGTGCACTATTGATTTTGGCTTTGCGATCAACCGTGTCAACGAATATTCCGCAAGGACCTGATTCTCTTATACAAAGCGGGTCATGCGTTGCGCTAGACGCAACTCAAGCGGTCTACGAGGTTTCGTGTGATCAACCCAACGAGGGGGTTGTGCGGCAACTCATCGGTTTCGACATGACCTGCCCAAGTGACACCTTTGGTTATCGTGACCGACAGGGGATGGGAATCGCCTGCCTCGAACCGTGAAGCCGTCTATTGTTTAGTCATGTCGCGTCACTGTGAACGGCCAAGTTGTTCGAAAATGGGTGAGGTCATCTATTCAGTAGATATTCCGCGGCTAGTTGTGACGATTAACTTTCCAGATTTAAAAGATTTCACACCGATAAATCTTTTGTGTCGCCTACATGCTGACTCACTCGTAGTTCCGAGAGGTTGGACTGTCATTGACAACCGTGAAGAGCGACAGCGACTATTTAGCGCGCCAATAACTCAAGAAATTATCAAGAGCAACCCACGAAGAGTAGATAGACAACAAGATATTTCTGAAGTCTTGCAACCTAAAGAAAGAACTGACGATGCTGCAGCACCTGCGACTGCTACAAACTTATTTGATTTCGTAAATGACGAAGTTGTATTTGAGACAACAGATCGCGAATCAACTGATGTCACTGCCGAACTTGCTCAACTGCTGGACACTCAAGCCACTGAAACCTTGCCGTGGACACCACAGTTTGATCGCAGTGGAGATCTAGACGGGAAACTCCGCGCTCGTGGAAGGTTGCTTGGTCGCGCGTTTGGGCATTTTGAAGAGAGTAGTCAGACAAGCGAGACAAGTCTTGATCTTGTAGATTCTGACCACGATCAGTCGCACCCAGAATATTAAAAAGGATTTGAGAAGTTCGAAATGGATGTTGTCGCCACGGTAGATGTGCCAGTGTCAGTTGAAATACTTTTCAACTATATTTCTGATCTTGCAAATTACGAGTCATGGCTCGAAATAGTGCACGCCGCAAAATTACTCGACGATAACTCATGGTCAGTTGAACTTCGGGCGCGGCTCGGACCATTTGCGCGATCTAAGCGCTTGCGGATGGTTCGTTCAAGTTTCGATAAGCCAAGTTTTGTTGTGTTCGAACGAGCCGAAATAGACGGTCGCAAACATTCGCAGTGGGTGCTGAGTGCGACAGTTTCAAGTACGGCGACGGGATCTTGCCTGACTATGAACTTGCACTACTCGGGAAGTTTATTTACCGGTGGATTATTAGAGCGTGCGCTTGCCGACCAAATAACACAAGGCCGAGAGAAACTTATCCGACTATTGATCGAGAAGTAATTGTTACTGGCTGACCGGCTGCCAACTGACCACATGCGGCATCAATATCGGTACCGCGATTGCGGCGCACCGTCGCATTAACGCCGAGGTCTTCAAGTTGCATTGCAAATTCACGGACGTCCTCTGGTGCTGTTCCTTTCGTCAAATATCCTGGCGTCGGATTCAGCGGAATTAAATTGACGTGAGCGCTGGGCTTGAGACTCTTGCAGAGTTTGGCAAGTTCGCGAGCGTCGCGTGGTGTGTCGTTGACATCTTTAATTAACGCCCATTCAAAACTTATTCGACGATTTTTCTTGGCAAGATATTTGCGACATGCTTGCATTAAATCTTCGATCGGATAACGCTTATTGATCGGAACAAGTTCGTTTCGCAACTCATTTCGCGCTGCGTGAAGTGAGACGGCAAGATTAACCGGCAGTGGTCGTTCGGCAAGTGTGTTAATGCCTGGGATTATTCCAACAGTTGAAATAGTTAAATGTCGAGCAGAGATTCCAATGGCTTCGTGAATTCGCGTGACTGCTTGCCACACGGCTTCTTCGTTAGCCAGCGGCTCACCCATGCCCATGAACACAACATTGGCAAGTCGCTGATCACGAGCGGCACTTGTGCGTGCAGCGTGGACAACTTGCTCGACGATTTCGCCCGAGGTGAGTTGGCGTGTGAATCCTGCTTGACCTGTGGCACAAAACCCGCACGCCATTGCGCAACCCGCTTGTGTGCTGACGCAGACTGTCGCACGATCGGCATAGTGCATTAGCACCGATTCAATTTTGTGCCCACCGTTAGCGAGCTGCCAAAGAAACTTTGTTGTGTCGCCACGGTCACTGGTGCTTGATGTAACTGGCACAAGGCTGCTGGGCAATGCTGCATCTAGGCGTGCGCGAAGATCTTTTGAAATAGTTGTTATCTCAAGTGGCTCCTGAAATTCTGTATATAAACCTTGCCAAACTTGGTCAAGTCGATATTTCGGACCATCGCCAAGCAACGTCGCGATCTCATCCCGACTCGCGTCGTAGCGTGTGTTAATCAATTTTTCAGGCACTTTATTTCCTCAAAATCACAATAGATCTTGATATTTTCTCAAGAACGAAGGCGAAATTCGAACTAGAGGGTTTTTCTCAAGTCGTGTTTCGGGCGGATAACAATTATAGAACTTAGTTTGCAATTCTTCGTCGAAATCAGATAACTCAAGTTTTCCATCGATCCAGTCGTTCATTTCAACTACTGCGTCGAGGATCTCCTCTGGAGTGTTCGGTATTGGTTCTAAACCGAGGTTGGCTAAGACTTTATCGTCAGCCCATTCTTGGCCACCCGCAGCGATCTCGTTAAATCTGACTAGATGAGTGTTTTCTCTTCTCCTAAGAAGCCTCAACATCCAAAGTGAAGGCGAACCTTGACCAAGCATGTCGTCCTTGTAACCGAACTCGTATACATCACAACTAACAATTGGTCGATTTCTTGCAGCGGAGAATACCCAAACACCAGTGGTCCCATTAATTAAAAACTTACAGTTTGCACCGAGTACTACATCACCCAGTTCTGATCTCGCTTCGGTTGCATAATCAATAATCATCGGATGCCTATCTTTTGGTAACGGCGCAGAAACTACAGAACCAATACGCACAACATAGATGCCGAAATTGGCAAGATGAGTTGCCACAAACATGTAGTTAGCAATCTTGACATTTCGTGAGTCGATTGCTTGATGTCTCATGTCTTGGCCGTAACCACCGTCAGGAATTATTGATGCGTAGTACGCCGCTTCTTTAACTCCAATACAGACATAGTGTTTGCCGTCAGGTATTCCAAGCTTGTTCATCAGAGTTTTACCGTATTCAATTTCGGTTGCATCTAAAGTAGTTGCTGGTTCAAGTGGCCAAAGAAATCGGTGTTCTTGCAAGTCTGGCGTGAAGCGACGCTTAAGGAGCACTGAAACCATACTGAATGCGCTACGAAATATTTGTGAATAATGCGAATCAATAATCAATGAATGACGACGGTAGATAGTTCGCACAGCCTCATTTGGTGTTGCCGCTGGCATAACGAAAATCATCAGATACTTTTTTCGCGAGATATTTGCTTGACGAAGATGCAACTCCATCGGCGCCATGTATTGAGTGATCCGACCCTTGTATGAAAGTCCAACTATATAAACAGGTCGAAAAATATTTATTACTTCTATGCCGATCCAAATTATTAGAGCAAGTGGAGCCGTTAATACAAAACGCAAAACATAACCAACACTTCGGCCTCTAAAGTATTTGCGCATCGTAAAAACTAAATTAACTTTTAAGCCACTTAGTTGAAGTGTTTCTGAGCGAGATTTTCGTAATCAAGCATTCGGGTGCGTAAGACATCGAGACTGGCTGTCCAAAATGCTTCGTCACTGACATCAAGATTAAATGCCTGACCAAGTTCTTCGGCTGTGTCCATTCCGGCTCGAGAAAGCACGGTGTCATAACCGCTGCGAAAGCGTTCGGGGTCGAGGCTGTATTGCGCATACAAGCCCAAACCAAACAGCAAGCCATATGTGTATGGCCAGTTATAAAAATGACTGCCGTAATAGTGCGGCTTCAAAACCCACATGTGTCGATGAGCAGTCGACTGGTCAATCCCATTGCCGTAAGCCTGAGATTGAGCGCTCAACATCATCTCGTTGAGTTCGCTGACGCCAAGTGTGCGGCGTTGACGACGAGCAAACACTTCTGTCTCAAACAGGAAGCGACTGTGAATGTCAACGACAACTTGATTGGCGCCACCGAGGTCGGTATCTAACAATGCGAGTCGTTCGTCACCAGACAATCGCGACAAACCTTCTTCGACGACGAGTGTTTCGCAGAAGATGCTCGCAGTTTCAGCGAGCGCCATCGGCAAACGCTTTTGCAATGGTGTGCGGTCAGCAAGTTGCGTATTGTGATACGCGTGACCAAGTTCGTGCGCAGTGGTTTGCGCCGAGTCGACACTTCCGCTCCAATTGAGTAACACAAGTGAACGATCATCGACAAATGACATGCAGAATGCCCCGCCGACTTTGCCTTCACGAGGTTCTGCATCAATCCATTTTTCGGCGAGTGATCGATCAACTAATCCGGCCAAGTTGTCGCTGTATGCAGCAAATGCACCACGCACGAGTTGTACGCCCTGGTCCCACGAAATTTGACTCGGCGCAACATTTAATGGCGCGAAAAGATTCCACCAGGACAAACCGTTTTTGTCGCCGTGCAGTTTTGCCTTGACATTCATCCACCTACGAAAATCTGGTAGCGACGCACTGACTGCGCTTTGCATTGCATCAAATGTTTTGCGACTAACGCTGTTGCTGTAGAGCGAGGCATCAAGTGGTGAAGCCCAGTGGCGACGACGATTCACCGAGTTTGCTTCTCCTTTGATTGAGTTCATCGCTGCAGCACACGGCATTGCAACTGTTGGCCATGCTCGCATCTCAGCGTCGTAGGCAGCTTTGCGAACTGCGATATCTGAATGCGTTGACATGCCTCGCACGGCAGTGATCGGCAAAATTTTTGTGCCGCCTGGCAGATCGACTGAAACAGTCAACTGCGAAGTTATGTCGCCCTGCAATCTTGACCATGCCGATGAACCAGTTGTTGAAAGTTCGGCGTAGAACCCTTCTTCGACTTCACTCATTTGATGTTCGGCACGCGCTTGCAACCGTTGCAATGGTCCGAGATGTTCTCTAGCAATTTCACTTACTTTGGCCAGATCATCTGCGCCAAGCGCTGCAACCCAATCAGCAAACCGCGCCAGCAATGGCGAGAGACGAGAATCGATTACTTCGAGTTCACTGAGTAAACCTTGTGCAGTTTCTTCCCGCGTGTTCGTGCTGACGGTCGCATAAACATACGAACCAAGAATCTCGGATTCTTTAATCGTCTCGTTCATTGAGGTAATTATTTCGTTGGCGATTTGTCCTTCGTGCGCTGATGGCTTGTGTGGTTCACCTGCACGAATATTGTGTTCATCAAATTGCGCTTCGAGACGAGCAACATTTGCTCCTGTTCGCTCCATTGAATCGCTAAACGAGCGAGAAGTGAATGATTCGTGAACGTCAGCAACCGACCAACGCGGCAAAAGTATGTCTGTCATCCGCTTAAGTGTATTGACGGCACTATTAATTAATGACGTTTGTCAGAGCGAGATGTCGCCAACGAATGCCTGTTCCTGGTGGTGTGTAGTAAAGCCAAGTTTCAAATAAGTAGAGATCGCAGCTATGTTGCCTTTGTCAACGAACAACATCCCAGTGGTTGACCCCATGGATGCTAGATAGTTAAGACCAGCAACAGTCAGTGATCGCCCGAGTCCTTTGTTGTGGTGTCGCGGATCGACAGCGATCACATAAATCTCACCGAGTAAAGGGTCTGAGTCGTGGGTAATTTTTGTCCAGCAGAAACCAGCAAGTTCATGTTCAATTGTTGAATCTTGTGAATCGATGTAGTGCATCAAGAAACCATTGGCGTCAAACCACTTTTCGGATTGTCGAGATTCAAGAGTTTCGCTTGTCCATCCACCTTGCTCTGGGTGGTCGGCAAATGCGCGATTGTTGAGGGCAATCCACTCTTCGTCATCAATTCCGACTCTGAAACTTTGTGTTGAAATATCTTTGGTGGCAGCAACTATAATTTTTGAAAGCGGAAGTCCTACGCGCAATTGCAACAGAGTTCTGCCTGATGTCAGAGTTGCTTTTTGTGCCAGCAATTGGTGATCTGCGGTCGGGTCAAAGACCCACCAATGAATATGTCCGCCACCTTGTTCAGTGATTATTTGCATTGCTTCTGCAAGTAAGTGGTTACCAAGTTCGAGTGTTTGATTCCGATGTTGTGGATCGATCACTAAATCCAGTGACCACGAATCGTTGACTCGAGAGACTTGACAATACGCAATTAGTTGACTCGTATCGGGGTGACGAATCGTCAAGCCTGCAAATCCAGAGCGGCCGCCGAGTCGCAGGTCGATCCATAAGTGATCGTTAAGTGGCTTACGAGCGTCAGCCTTTTCGACGGCTTCTAATAATTCGGTGACTTCTGCGATGTCTTGTGGGGTCATGCTTCTTTTGACAGCGAATTTGAGCACACTGCAAGGATATCTATTGCCCATCGTGTGTAGTGTTGCGAGCGCATGGCTACGAAAAAAACAGATCTGGCTAAGCGTGCAACCGATGTCTTGAAATTGTTGAAACGAGAATATCCAGTAGCGATTTGCGAACTAACTCATGAGTCTGCGTTTCAGTTGCTCGCAGCGACAATTCTTTCGGCACAGTGCACTGATGTGCGGGTCAACATGGTGACTCCAGCATTGTTTGATGCTTATCCAACACCAGAGAAACTTTCACTTGCAGATGTTTCTCATGTCGAGCAATTAGTTCGCTCAACAGGTTTTTACCAAACGAAAGCAAAAAACTTAGTTGCAATGTCGAGTCAAGTGATGACGCGATTTGGAGGAGAAGTTCCTCGCGAGATTGAAGATTTAATCACTTTGCCAGGTGTTGGTCGCAAGACGGCAAATGTTTTGCGCAGTGTAGTTTTTAATCTTCCAGGATTGCCCGTCGATACACATGTAGGCAGGTTGTCGCGGCGTCTCGGATTAACGAAACTTGAAGACCCAGTCAAGGTTGAGTATGAATTGAATGCAATGTTGCCACCACCAGAATGGGGGCAATTTAGTTTGCGCCTGATCTTGCACGGCCGTCGTGTATGTGATGCCAAAAAACCGAAGTGTGAAGATTGCTTGCTTGAGAAATTATGTCCGAGTTCAAACTTGCCAACAAAGAAGAAAGTTGTTAAGAAGGCAGTGAAAAAAACTGTCAAGAAAGTGATCAAGAAATGAGCATTTCACCGCAACGACAAAGTGCATTGGCTGAAATTTCCGCACTGGCCGAAAATGTTGAGCGATGTCGAGAACGAATCGTGTCACTTGCCGAGTCGCAGCGTCTTGCGACTTACGATCCGAGTAAGCCTGAGAATGATGACGGATTGCTGATGGCGATTTATGAAGCCGAGCGTGGACTCGTGAACGCCGTGCGACTATTGCAACGCGCGGCAAGAGCCCGCTAACTGCATTTATATTCAGGCAGAATAGATAGATGACAAGTTCGGACTCTCAGCCGCTGATCGCTGTTCTTGATTATGGCATTGGCAATCTTCGCTCGGCGCAAAAGGGTTTGCAATTTGTCGGGGCTGATGCTCGACTCACGAACGACCTGAAGTTAATTGCTGACGCCGACGCAGTGGTATTGCCGGGAGTTGGAAACTTCGGCGCATGTATGACTGCGCTTCGTCAAGCCAACCTTGAAGACAGTGTTTATGCAGCGATTGAAAGTTCGCGACCATTCCTTGGAATTTGTGTTGGGATGCAGATGTTGTTTGAAAGTAGTCAAGAAAGTCCTGGCGTTTCTGGTTTAGGTCTCGTAAAAGGTGAAATTTGTTGGCTACCAACTGAGGTGCAAAAACCCCAAATGCAATGGAATCAACTGAAAATAATAAACCAGGATGATTTGTTCGCGGGTTTAGAGCAGAATCCTTGGATGTATTTCGTGCATTCGTTATCTGCGGTTGCAAAAGATAACTCTGTTGTCGTCGCAACTTGCAGTTACGGAGTAGATCTCGTCGCGGCGATCAGATTGAAGAACATTTTTGCTACACAGTTTCATCCCGAGAAGTCGGCGACCGAAGGATTAAAAATGTTAAAGAACTTTGTTGCAACATGCGGCGCTAATCGTATTGATGCAAAAGTCTGACAAACAATGCAAATATTTCCAACTCGCCAAGAATTTCACGAACTCGCAACTCGCAACACAGTTATCCCTGTGTGGGCAGAAGTCCTGGCTGACACTGAGACGCCAGTGTCGGCGTACATCAAACTTGTTGGTGATCGGCCAGGTTTCTTGCTTGAATCTGTCGAACACGGTGAACGCTGGAGTCGATTTTCTTTTGTTGGTCGTGATCCTGTTGCGACACTTGTCTTGCGTAATGGAGTGATCACGACGACTGGTGAAGTTCCGAAATCGATGCCGCTTGATAACGGAATGCTGACTGCAATTGAGTCGCTTCTCGCAACCTATACAGCGCCATTGCACCCAGATCTTCCACCACTGCAGGGTGGTCTTATGGGATTTCTCGGTTACGACATTGTTCGCGAAATTGAAAACTTGCCGAATATTCCGCCTGAAGATCGAGATCTTCCAGACGCAGTGATCAGCATGATTGGCTCATTGGCGGCATTTGATCATTGGCGTCAGCGTTGCTACATGATTGAAAGTGTCCCAGTTGCAGGGCTTGACGAATCACAACTCAATATTGCTTACGACAACGCAATCAAACGCGTTCATCAGGGGATAGAAGACTTGGCGCGACCGATTGCGCATACCCCTGTTGAGCCGCCCAATCGTGACGACACTCTAAAAGTGAAGTCGTCAATGCCCAACGGAATGTATGAACGAGCCGTCGAAGTTGCCAAAGAGCACATTCGTGCTGGCGACATTTTTCAAGTCGTACTTTCGCAACGATTTGATATTGCGCTTGAGGCTGATCCGTTTGATGTCTACCGTGTGTTGCGCCAAATTAATCCGAGTCCTTATATGTATTATCTCAAACATCAAGACATCACGATTGTCGGTTCGTCACCAGAGCCAATGGTGCAACTTCGTAATGGTCGTGTCGTGAGTCGGCCGATCGCTGGTACACGCAAACGGGGCAAAGATGATGAGCAAGATCGCAAACTCGCTGGCGAACTCAAAGAAAACCCAAAGGAGCAAGCCGAACATGTGATGCTTGTTGATCTTGCGCGTAATGATGTCGGTCGTGTCGCCGAATTCGGTTCGATGAACGTTGATGAGTTCATGACCCTCGAGAGATATAGCCATGTGATGCACTTAACATCACAAGTTTCTGGCACATTGCGTAGTGGTCTCGGGCCAGTGGATGTTTTGCGTGCCACTTTGCCAGCAGGCACAGTAAGTGGTGCACCAAAAGTGCGTGCGATGGAGATCATTGATTCACTTGAGCCAACAAAGCGTGGACCATATGCTGGCGTCGTCGGTTATGTTGACTTTTCCGGCAACTTAGACACAGCGATCGCAATTCGTACGATGTTTGTAGGCAGTCATGGCGCAACGCTTCAGGCTGGCGCCGGAATCGTCGCCGACAGTATCGCCAGCGAAGAAAATCTTGAATGTGCAAATAAAGCAGCGGCTTTGTTGGCTGCAATTCCTGCGGCGCGAATCATGACTGCGCGCCGTAGACAGCAAAAATCATGAGCGGGTTTTATTTAGAAATAGCTCGCGATGAAATCACAGTCACAGGTATAGATGCGCGAAAGTTTCTGAATTCACAACTGGCAAATGATATTTCTGGCTTAGCAATCGGTGAATCTATCTACAGCCTGTTACTCGAGCCAACTGGCAAAATAACTTCACTAGTTCGTGTGCGTTGCATCGCCGAGGATGATTTTATTCTGGACACCGATCAAGGATTTGGCGAAATTACTGCAACACGACTTTCTCGGTTCAAGATTCGAATTAAATGTGAGGTCACAACTGGCTCGCAAATATATTTCGCTTTCAGAGAGTTGAGCGCTGAGCAGCATATAAAAATTGCTTCTCAACCTCGAGCGATGAAAGCCTGGCGTGGTGCGAGATTTGAAGTTGATGCAGTTGGTCTCGATCCACAAATAAATTCTGAAATTCGTCTCGGAACCTTCGCCGATTATGAGTACGCACGCGTTTTGGCAGCTTGGCCACAGATGGATTGCGACATGACAAGTGACTCGATTCCTTCTGAAACAGGTTTGACAGACGTTGCGGTGAGTTTCACTAAAGGTTGCTATCCAGGGCAGGAACTCGTCGAACGAATGGACTCACGAGGAACTGCGGCACCGCGATCTCTGCGTGTGATTCGAGCCACAGCCGAAGCGACGGCTGGATCAAGTGTTGAACTCAATGGCAATGAAATTGGAAGATATACAACAGTTGCTAGTGAGATTGCTCTTGCTCTAATTAAACGCAGTGCAGATAGCAGTTCAATCGAAATCGGCTAATAAACTTGAGGGCTATGACACTTATCTACGCATTTGACCACAAGCACCGCCGCGCTCCAATGAGTATGAAAGATCTACTTGGTGGCAAGGGAGCCAACCTTGCCGAGATGATGAGTGTTCTGAAGTTGCCAGTGCCACACGGTTTCACTGTCACGACTGATGCTTGCCGCAATTACATGCGCAGCGGATGGCCAAAAACTCTTGATAAAGAACTTGCTACGCAGGTCGCACAACTAGAAAAGAAAATGGGAGCACGTTTAGGAGACCCTGCAAACCCGCTTTTAGTCTCGGTTCGCTCAGGTGCAAAGTTTTCGATGCCAGGAATGATGGACACTGTTCTCAACCTTGGATTAAATGATCGCAGCGTCAAAGGACTTGCTGGTTCAACCCAAGATGACCGCTTTGCGTACGACAGCTATCGCCGATTTATTGCGATGTACGGTCGAATCGTGTTGGGTATCGAAGGCGCAAAATTTGAACATCCATTTGAAGAAGCAAAAAAATCAGCCGGCGTTAGTAGTGATGCATCTTTGCCAGCCGATTCGTTGCGCGCACTTTGCGAAATATATAAAAGTATTGTCAAGCACGAAACCGGAAAAGATTTTCCGCAAGATCCTGCTAAACAATTGCGCGGCGCAGTTGAGGCAGTGTTTCGTTCATGGAACGGCGCACGAGCAATTGCTTATCGCGTTCGCGAAAAAATCAGCCACGACCTCGGTACTGCGGTCAATGTGCAAGCAATGGTCTTTGGCAATCGTGACAATAACTCGGGCACAGGTGTGGGTTTCACTCGCAACGCAGCAACGGGCGAAAACAAACCATATGGTGACTATCTCATTAATGCGCAAGGCGAAGATGTCGTTGCTGGCATTCGTAACACTGAAGATCTTGATGCTCTAAAGCGCCAGTTTCCGATTGTGCACAAAGAGTTGTTGGCGATTTTTGATCGTCTTGAGCGCCACTATCACGATATGTGTGACACCGAATTTACGATTGATCAAGGCAAGTTGTGGATGTTGCAGACTCGCGTTGGTAAGCGCACAGGTGCCGCCGCTTTGAAGATGGCAGTTGATATGACTGCTGGTTCTGGTGTTGGCAAAGCATCTTGGAAGATTTCTAAAAAAGAAGCGTTGATGCGTGTAAACGCAGAACATTTAGATCAAGTTTTGCATCCACAATTTATAAACAAATCAAAAGCCTTGACAAAAGGTTTGGCTGCATCTCCTGGTGCTGCCGTCGGCAAAGTTTATTTCACGGCAGACGAAGCAGAAGCGGCTGCGAAAAAAGGCGAAGCCGTAATTTTGGTTCGCAGTGAGACCAGTCCAGAAGATGTGCACGGGATGATGGTTGCCAAGGGAATTCTCACTTCTCGCGGAGGACTTGTCAGTCACGCTGCAGTAGTTGCTCGCGGGTGGGGAACCCCTGCAATTGTTGGTGCCGATTCGGTGCATATTGATGGCAAGTTATTTAAAGTCGGAGAGGTAGTAGTTCGCGAAGGCGATGTCATTTCGCTCGACGGCACAACTGGCGAAGTAATGATTGGTGAGATGCAGTTGACTGCCGCCAAGCCAACCAAAGAGTTTGAAACGATTCTTAAGTGGGCTGACGAAGTTCGCAAAGGCAAACTTGCTGTGCGCGCAAATGCTGACACTGGCGAAGATGCAACCAAAGCGCGTGAATACGGCGCCGAAGGAATCGGTCTTTGTCGCACAGAGCACATGTTTCTTGCACCAGATCGGCTTCCAGTTGTAAGACGGATGATTTTGGCAGATTCACCGGCAGAAGAAGCAGCAGCACTTGAGGAATTGCGTGTGGTGCAAAAAGAAGATTTCGCAGAGATTTTACGATCAATGTCCGGACTACCAGTAACGGTTCGTCTTCTTGACCCACCGTTGCACGAGTTCTTGCCAAATGTTGAAGAACTTGAAATCAAACAAGCAACAACTGGTTTAGATCCACAAGAGAAGAAACTGTTGCGTGCGGCACATGACTGGTCTGAAGTGAACCCGATGCTCGGTACGCGAGGTGTGCGGCTCGGCGTGATTAAACCAGGTCTTTACGCGATGCAGGTTCGTGCATTGATGCAAGCAGCCGATCAAGTTGCCAGTGAGGGATACCAGCCCGTTGTTGAAGTGATGATTCCGTTGACTGTGACTCGCGAAGAACTTGCTCTTGCGCGTTCGTGGGTTGAAAGTGTGCTGGTCGAACATTCAACAAGACCGAAAGTTAAGGCAACTGGTCGCGGCAAGAAAATTGCGCGACCTAAGGTAACGATCGGCACGATGATTGAAACTCCACGGGCCGCGTTGTGTGCCAACGAACTTGCAGAATATGCGGACTTCTTTAGCTTTGGTACCAACGACTTAACGCAGATGACCTTTGGTTTTTCGCGCGATGATGTTGAGAGTCGAATGATGCCGGCTTATCTTGAGGCGGGTTTGTTGAAGCGAAATCCATTTGAGACTATTGATCAGACAGGTGTTGGCGAACTTGTTGAAATCGCTGCCAAGCGTGGTCGCAAAGCCAAACGCGGTATCAAACTTGGTGTGTGTGGCGAACACGGTGGCGATCCAGAGTCAATTGCATTGTTTTATCGCGCTGGACTTGACTATGTTTCTTGCTCGCCTTACCGCGTAC
>CAMAWU010000035.1 GCA_945862025.1 Ferrithrix thermotolerans DSM 19514
TAACCGAATTTTGATTGAAAGGATTTCAAAATGGCACGAGTAAAACGCGCAGTTCACGCCCGCAAAAAGCACAAGGCGATTCTCGAAAAAGCAAAAGGATATTACGGCGACCGTAGTCGTACGTTTCGCTCTGCGAACGAACAAGTACTTCACTCGGGACAGTATGCATTTCGTGACCGTCGTGCAAAGAAGGGCGAGTTTCGTAGTTTGTGGATTCAGCGAATCAATGCTGGATGTCGAATTCACGACATGAGTTACAGCCGCTTCATTGCTGGTTTGTCAAAAGCAGGGGTAGTCGTCGATAGAAAAATTCTTGCCGACCTCGCTGTTCATGACGAAAAAGCGTTCGCCAATTTGGTTGAAACTGCAAAGGGTGCACTCGTCTGAGTCTCTCGCAATTGGCGTTCACGAGCAATCGTGTTCAGCGATTACGAAGACTATGCAATGATAAAGCTGAGCGCGCTCAAGAAAACGCATTCGTAATTGAAGGCGCAACTCTTATAGACGAAGCGATTCGTGCCGGAATCGTAATTGAATCGCAATTTGTTGCGCCGGGTGCGAGTCCGTGCTCAGGTGCTGGTAGTGCAGTCAACGATTTAGCCGATGGAGTAATGGCGCGCATTGCGTCAACTACGTCTCCGCAGCCAGTTATTGCGATTGCTCTAAAACCAAAACTTCACATCACCGATCTTGCATTGGCGACTAGTGAACAATGGATTGTTGTTGTTGACAAAATTTCAGACCCCGGAAACCTTGGGACAATTTTAAGATCAGCAGAGGCTGCTGGGGCAACTGCTGTTGCTTTAACTTCTGGCACGGTAGATGCTTTTAGTCCGAAAGTTGTGCGCGCATCAGCAGGAGCCCTGTTTAATATTCCCGTGTATGAGGGAGTAACAATCGAAGAAATTAGCGAGATGGGTTTCGCACTATGGGGTTCGTCAAGCCATGAATTGCATAACTCCAGTGATTTCACTGTCGCCGACCTCTCGGGCAAAGTTGCGATCGTGCTCGGCAACGAAGCACATGGATTATCACCCAACATGAAACTTGATGGCTGGTTGACAATTCCCCATGCTGGTCGGGGCGAAAGCCTTAACGTTGCGATGGCGGCGACACTCTTATGTTTCGAAGTTAAGCGTCAGCACGATAATTAGCAGAATAATTAAACGCGACCTACTGCATCCTTGAGACTAAAGTTAAATAGCGATGTCTGATCAATCAGTTGTTACTGCGATGACGCAAACTGTCGAGTTGGCGCAAAATAGTGCTCTAGCCGCGATTGCTGCAACGAAAGACTTGTCTGCAGTTAAAACTTTGACAGCGGATTTGAATAAAAAAGATAGTCCGCTAAATACATTAAAGAGCGAGCTTGGCAAACTGACGTCTGTTGACGATAAGCGCACGATGGGGCAGTTGTTGAATACTGCGTCACAGTCAGTTAACGCTGCGTTGCTGGCAAGGTCAACCGAACTTGAATCTTTAGAAATCTCAGCGCGGGTTGCTCGCGAAGCAATGGATCTCAGCGAGTTCGCAACCCGCCGCAGGCGAGGACACAGTCACATCGTTACCCAGGCGACTCAACGACTTGAAGATGTATTCGTGGGTCTAGGTTTTCAAATTGCCGAAGGCCCCGAGGTTGAGACAGATTTTTATAACTTCGAAGCATTAAATATGCCGAAGTCGCACCCGGCTCGCTCAGAGTTCGACACGATGTTTCTTGAATACGGAGAGCCCGGTTCAATTTTGTTGCGCACGCACACTTCGCCTGTGCAAATTCGTGTGATGCAGACATGGCAGCCACCGATCTATGCGATTATGCCTGGCCGAGTTTTTCGCCGTGACACTCCTGACGCAACGCATATGCCAGTGTTTCATCAGATTGAAGGTTTAGTAATCGATCGTGGAATCACATTTGCGCATTTAGCCGGCACGATCGAAGCATTCACAAAGGCGTTCTTCGGAAACGAATTCACCAGCCGATTGCGTCCGTCGTTCTTTCCGTTCACTGAGCCGAGTGCAGAGTTTGATATTCGCCGTGCAGATGGTGAGTGGATCGAACTCGGTGGTTGTGGGATGGTACATCCAAATGTTTTGATCAGCGGTGGCATCGACCCCGAAGAGTTCAGTGGGTTTGCCTTTGGATTCGGAATCGATCGCATGGCTAAAGAGCGACACAATGTCGAAGATATTCGCGAAATGTACACCAATGACTTGCGCTTCTTGAGGCAGTTCTAAATGAAGATTTTAAATTCGTGGCTAAATGAGTTTGGTGCGTTTGGCACTGACACTGAGAAACTTGCCGCAGCAATGACAAATTTAGGTTTGGCTGTTGAATCTGTTACAAGTGTGGGCGCGCCAGTTAAGGGTGTCGTCGTGGCGCGAGTGTTGCGCACCGAGCGTCACCCCGATGCAGCGAAAGTGCACCGTGTTTACGTTGATGCCGGTGACGGCGTTGAACTGCATGTTTGGTGTGGTGCATTCAATATGAAAGCGGGCGATTTGATTCCGTTGGCGACTCTCGGCACCACGATGCCAGACGGTCGAGTTATTACACCGCGTGGAATTCTTGGCATTGAAAGCCACGGCATGCTTTGCTCAGGCATTGAAATCGGTTTAGATGCTGACGCCGACGGTATTTTGATTTTGCCGAGCACATTGAAACTAGGTGCCGATGTTTTCGAGGCACTTGGTGTAACTGCCGACACGGTTTTTGATTTAGATGTAACGCGAAATCGTCCAGATTGCAACGGCTATCTTGGTGTGGCCCGCGATCTGGGTGCAAATCTCGGGGTCAAGGTTTCAGCACCTGTTTCAGACAAAGTTAAAAAAGGTTCTGCTCGCTCATTGAGAGTTGTAATCAGTGACAAAGAAAAATGTTCGCGTTACAACGCAACGGTGATGTCAGGTGTCGTCGTGACAAACTCTCCGGCATGGATTGCTCGCAGACTTACAAATAGCGGAATGCGACCAATTAACAATGTCGTTGATGCTTCAAATTTGGTGATGTTAGAACTCAACCAGCCGACTCATGCTTTTGATGCCGACAAAATCGCTAATGCATTTAAAATTCGGTGTGCGCGCGAAAAAGAGACCCTTGTTACGCTCGACGGTCAGACACGAGAACTTATATCTACAGATTTGTTGATCTGTGACGGCAAAGACATGCCGATTGGAATTGCCGGTGTTATGGGCGGCGCGAGCACCGAGATCAGTTCGACCACTCGTGTCGTTGCCCTCGAAACTGCTTTCTTTGAATCTTCTGGTATCGCAGCCACGGCTACACGTCTCGGTCTGCGATCAGAGGCGTCGTTGCGCTTTGAGCGAGGCGTTGACCCTTACGGGGTAGACGATGCTGTAAGTCGATTTGCGGCGTTGTTGCGCGAGTCGTGTCCGAAACTAGTTGTGCACGCCAAAGGCACAGACATCAAAGAGAAGTCACTTCCGCTTAAGCAACGAGTCGTTGGGTTACGCATCGCACAAGTCAACAGAGTTCTTGGCACAAAACTTTCGGCAAAGTCAGTCAGCACACTGCTTGCAAAGATTGGCTTCGCTACCAAGGCGACGAGTACTGGCAAAATTGTCACGCTCAAGGTTGCTGTTCCTTCTTGGCGTCCAGACTGCCAAAGTGAAATTGATTTAGTTGAAGAAGTCGCACGACATTATGGCTACGAAAATCTCGGCAAAATTGTGCCTCAATCGACGATGCACGGACGGTTGTCGCCAATGCAACAACGCCGCCGGGAACTTCGCGAAGTGATAGTTGGTCTTGGTGTCAGCGAAGCAATGCCGAACCCTTTTTTAGCGCCAGGTGATTTAACGAAATCTGGTTTGAGTGAAGAATTTGCAATTCGACTCGCTAATCCACTCGTGTTCGAAGAAAGTGTTTTACGAACTTCGCTACGACCAGGGTTATTGAAAGCAATCAGTTACAACATTTCCCATCGCAACTCGAATATCGGATTGTTTGAGATCGGCCATGTTTACCCTGCGCGCCAAGATCAGTCGACTGGCGAGTTACCAGATGAATACGAAGCTTTATGCATAATTGCCGCTGGAGTAAACAGCGAGGTGGCAATGGATTGGTGGAGTCAGTTGTCTGTCACGATGGGGTTTGGGGCGCAGTTAGATCAAAAAAGTGTTGAACCTGGCTATCACTCAACACGTAGTGCATCGTTGCGTCGCGGCAAGCAACTACTCGGCAGTGTTGGAGAAATTGATCCATTAGTTCTGGCAAGACACGACATCAATGTCTCTGTCGCATGTCTTGAATTGAACCTGGCGGTGTTATTAAATGAAATTCCAAAGGTTTCAACGGCTAAATCTGTTAGTCGATTTCCGCGCAGTGACTTCGATCTTGCATTTTCGCTTCCGCAAAACGAACCTTCGAGTTCGTTACTTAAAGTTTTGCGCCAAGCATCTGGGCCAGAGTTGGTCGATATTTTGTTATTTGATATTTACCGGGCGCCTGGTGCCGAGCAAGATTTGTCGATAACTTCCCGAAGCTTGACATTTAGAATTCAACTTCAAGCAAAAGATCGAACTCTCACCGACGCCGAAGTGTCTACGGCTCGTCAACGATGTATTGACGCAGCGACAAAACTTGGTGCCCAATTTCGCACGGTTTGAAACTACCAACCCTTTTTAGATAGTGAAACATCAGCGCACACTAAATAAAGGCGGCGATTCAAAACTTCGCTGTTTTTGGTGCGGGGATGATGATCTGTACGTTGCTTACCACGACTCACAGTGGGGTAGGCCAGTTGTTGATGACAATCAGTTGTTTGAAAAAATTTGTCTCGAAGGGTTTCAGGCTGGTTTAAGTTGGCTCACGATTTTGCGAAAGCGCGAGTCTTTTCGTCGTGCATTCAAGAAGTTTGATCCAAAAATTGTCGCAAAATTTACGGCGCGAGATGTAGACCGACTAGTCAAAGACAAGTCAATTATTCGACATCGTGGCAAGATCGAAGCAGCGATCAGTAATGCTCAAGCAACACTAGAAGTGCAACGAGAATTCGGTTCACTTAGACAATTTGTATGGTCGTTTTGTCCTGATTTGGTTGCAAATTCGAAGCGCCACAACCCAAAGCGAATCAGTGAAATCAAGCCACAGACTGTTGAGTCGTTGGCACTGTCAAAGGCGCTACGCAATCACGGCTTCAAGTTCGTGGGCCCGACAACGATGTACGCAGCAATGCAGTCCCTTGGGCTGGTTAATGACCACTTTGACGGCTGTCATGTGCGCGAGATTTGTGAGAAACAGCAACTAGTGACGATTAAAAAGCTTCGAAAAAAGGTCGTTGCATAGTTATGCAGATGAGCGTATAATCATACATCTATGATTTCTGTTGGTATTTTGGGCGCGTCTGGATATGTCGGCGCTGAACTTTTGCGCATTTGTGCAGCGCACCCCGAGTTCAATGTTATTTACGCAACAGGTGATTCGCAGGCAGGCACGCTGGCTTCACTGTTGTACCCAAGTCTGACTGCCGCATATCCGAATTTAGTTTTTAACGAATATTCAAAAGATGCGGCGATCAAATGCGATGTCGTATTTTTGGCCTTGCCACACGAAGCGAGTTTGGAGATTGTTCCAGAATTGGTGGGCAATGTTCAGCTAGTAGTTGACTGCAGCGCGGCCTTTCGCTTGAAAGATGCGTCGCTTTATCCAACTTGGTATGGATTCGAGCACACTCAACCCGCTGCGCTTGAGGCTGCCGTTTACGGTTTGCCCGAGTTGTATCGATCAGAACTTAAACAAGCAAAGTTGATTGCAACACCTGGCTGTTACGTGACAGCCGCGAGTTTGGCGCTCGCGCCACTTGTTAAAGCGGGAGTGATTTCAACAACCGGCGTCATAGTTGATGCTGCATCTGGTGTCTCTGGCGCAGGTCGTGCCGCGAAGAACAGCAATTTATTTTGCACAGTTGACGAAGACTTCACGGCCTATGGGTTACTAGATCATCGTCACACTCCAGAAATTGAACAGGTGACAGGTGCGCAAGTTTTGTTTACTCCACACCTAGCGCCGATGAACCGTGGAATCTTGGCAACTTGCTATGCTCGACCAGTTGACGCCAAAACGACGAGCACCGCATCGCTACTGGCGGTCTTAAGTCGTGCTTATGTTAAAGAACCTTTTATTGTTGTGAGACCGTCATCGCCGTCAACAAAAGCAACGCTTGGTTCTAACAGTGCACACTTGTCTGCGCGATACGACGAGCGAACTGGATATGTGATTGTTCTTTGTGCAATCGATAACTTGGCCAAAGGTGCAGCCGGTGGGGCAGTACAAGCAGCCAATGTCGCACTCGGGCTCGATGAAACTTTTGGTCTAAGCAAAGTTGGAATGTTTCCATGATCACTGACCCTCTGAATACAGCGAATTTACTGATCGAAGCCTTGCCGTATATTCAGCAGTTCGCGGGCAAAACAATCGTTGTCAAATACGGTGGCAATGCTTTGGCTGGGGCCAGCGACGACGATGCGATGGGTGCTTTCGCTCGTGACATTGCTTTGTTGCATGCTGTTGGAATAAAACCCGTCGTTGTGCATGGTGGTGGACCACAAATTTCCGCGCTGATGGAACGCCTTGGAAAAACCCCAACATTTCATAATGGTTTGAGAGTTACAGATGCTGAGACAATGGAGATCGTCAGCATGGTCTTGCTCGGCACTGTCAATCCACAAATTGTTTCGGCGATTAATCTGCACGGAGCACCGGCGGTTGGTGTGTCTGGGCATGATGCCAAGATGTTCGAAGTTGCACCCCGTGACGAGTCTCTCGGTTTCGTCGGCGACATCACAAAAGTAGACGCAACTATTGTCAAAGAACTTCTTGCTGATTCACGAGTACCAGTTGTGGCCACACTTGGAAGTCATTCTTCAGGAAAGGCTTACAACATTAATGCCGACACAGCTGCTGGCGCACTTGCACAAGCACTGGGTGCAGAGAAATTGATTTATCTCACCGACATCGAGGGCGTTCGAACTAACAAGAGTGACGCCAGTTCGATTGTTCGTCAAGCAACAACTTCGCAACTACGAACTCTGCTGACATCTGGGTCAATAGAGGGCGGGATGATTCCAAAAATCGAGAGTTGTATCGCCGCAATTGACAGAGGTGTGCGTCGCGGACACATTCTTGATGGCCGAATCGCCCATGTGTTGTTGCTTGAGTTATTTACTGACTCGGGTGTTGGCACGATGGTTTCAAAGGGATAGGAAAACCAGAAATTTATGACAACCAAACAGACACACGCCTTCGCCGCGACTAAAACAGCAAGCACGATTCTTGCAGGTCGACCGGACTGTCCGTTCATGCCTGTGTTCGGTGCGCCGCAGGTGATGTTTGAACGCGGTCAAGGTACACAATTATGGGATGTAAACGGTAAGCGTTATTTAGATTTTCTGTGTGGAATCGCCGTGACTTCACTCGGACATAGTCATCCAGTTATCGCAGCAGCGATTGCTCATCAAGCCAACACCTTGTTACATGTCAGCAATTTTTTTGCAAATCCAGTGGCAACACAGACAGCAATCATGGTTGACGAACTAGTTAGCAGCTCATCAGGTCTCTCGTCAGGTGCTGGTCAAGTTTTCTTTTGCAACTCTGGTGCCGAAGCCAACGAAGCCGGGATCAAACTTGCAAGAAAATTCGGCGGACGTGGCAAGCATGTTGTTGTCAGTGCCCTCGGAAGTTTTCACGGTCGAACCTTGGCCGCACTCGCAGCCACAGGGCAACCAGAAAAGCACGAACCATTTGCGCCGATGCCCGAAGGCTTTCGTCATGTTGTGTTTAATGACATCAAATCGTTAGAAACCTCACTTGATAATTCAGTTGCCGCGATTTTGCTTGAGACAGTTCAAGGAGAAGGTGGAGTTATCCCTGCTTCGGTTGAATATTTGCAGGCTGTTCGAAAAATTTGTACCGAACGCGGAATATTGATGATGATCGACGAAGTTCAAACTGGTTTCGCCCGAACCGGCAAATGGTTCGGCTTTCAACATGCCGAGATTGAACCAGATGTTGTGATGTTGGCAAAAGCGATGGGCAACGGAATGCCGATCGGTGCTTTGTGGGCGCGCAAAGAGATTGCCGCAGTGTTTAAGCCTGGGGATCACGGCAGCACGTTTAGCGGCACTGCGATTGCGACCGCAGCCGCGCGAGCAACAATCCAATTGATGCTCGACATGGATGCGCCAACAGTGGCGACTCTTCGTGGTCAAGAACTCTCAGAAAAACTTCGCTCTGTTAATGGGGTTGTAGAGATTCGTGGTCGCGGGTTATTGCTCGCGGCCGAATTGAGAGCCGACCTGGATGCAAAAAGTGTCGCAACGCAGTTGTTGGAACACGGACTAGTTGTCAACGGGGTGACAAGTCACGCGCTGCGATTTGCGCCACCGTTAACGGTCAGTTCAGTTGAGATTGACGAAGCAATTGCAATCATCAAGCAGGTACTCAAGTGAGGCAAATTTTATGACTTTAAGACACTTCTTGGATATCACCGATTTAACGGCAAGTGATCTCAACAGTGTGATGAACCTCGCACAGGCCGAGATCGCAACTCTCGGTTTGCCACTTGCTGGCAAAGGCGTCGCTCTGATTTTTGAGAAGCCGTCTAATCGAACTCGCCAAAGTATGGAGATGGCAGTCGTTCAACTTGGTGGTCACCCAATTTTTACGCGAGGTGAGGAAGTTGGTTTTGATCAACGAGAAACAGTAGAAGATGTGACGCGAATAATGGCTGGCTATCACCATGTTGTTGCGGCGCGAGTGTTTGCACACTCGGTATTGCAACGAATGGCGGCGGTGTCTAGTGTGCCGATTGTAAATTTGTTGAGCGAGCATTCTCATCCGATGCAATCTTTGGCAGACGTTCTGACAATGCGACAAGAGCTCGGTGACTTGCGACAAAAAACTGTTGCATGGATTGGCGACTACAACAATGTGGCCAGGTCGTTAGTTGAGGCTTGCTCGCTTGAGGGTATGAACATTCGAATTGGGTGCCCAAATGGATATGGAGCGAGCGACAGCGAACTTGCCCGAATCGCAAAGCTTGGTGCTGTAACTGTCAATCAGTTCGATTCTGCGCAGACTGCTGCCACTGGCGCTGATGCCGTTCATACAGATGTATTTGTATCAATGGGCCAAGAATTAGAAACTGCGAAGCGACTAATTGATTTCAAAGAGTTCTGCGTTGATACAGAGGTAATGTCACGTGCCAGTGAGAATGCGATCTTTATGCACTGCTTACCAGCACATCGGGGTGTAGAAGTATCTGCCGAAGTAATTGACGGTCAACAAAGTCGAATAGTAACTCAAGCACATAATCGAATGCATGCCGCGCGCGGATTGCTCGCGCATCTGATGGGGGTAACGCCATGAGTTCAAAAGTTCAGCGTCAGCAACTGATTGCCAAACTTGTCAGTTCACAAACCGTCACGAGCCAACCGCAATTGCGCGAGTTGTTGCAGAAAAAAGGTATTGCCGCGACACAAGCGACTGTCTCGAGAGACTTAGAAGATTTGGGCGCAGTAAAAGTGCGCACGGCCGCGGGTGAAACAACATATGCGATCCCTGAGTTTGAGCCAGATCGCCTCGCCCCGCCTGATCAATTAAAGCGCGTGCTCGCAGAATGGGTTGCTGATGTGCAATACAACGAGCCAATAGTTGTAGTGCGTACGCCGCCGGGCTGTGCGCATGTTGTGGCGTCGGCACTCGATCGTTCTCGTTTGCGGGGATTACTCGGCACCGTTGCTGGTGATGACACAATGATGTGCGTGGCAAGTTCGAAACACACCGCGAAACAACTAGCAAAAGATATTCGTAAACTCGCAGGTCTCGACAATGGCTGACCAACCACTTTGGCACGGACGATTTGAATCAAGTCCAGCGGAAGCCTTGATGGAGTTCACCGAGAGTCTTTCGTTTGATCAAAAACTATGGCGAGACGACATAACTGGATCAATTGCCCATGTCAAAGGTCTCGTTCACTCTCAAATAATTAACAAAGCCGAAGGTGAAAAAATATTTGCCGCTCTCGAAACAGTTGCAAATGAGTTCTCCAACGACAAATTTGTTTTCGTCGCAACCGACGAAGATATCCATACTGCAATTGAAAGGCGAGTGACACAACTTGCTGGTGACGCGGGTGGAAAATTGCATACAGGTAGAAGTCGAAATGACCAGGTCGCAACCGCACTGAGATTGTGGTGCAAAAGAGAACTAACAAATGTTGCGCAACTGACTCTCGCATTGTGCGATGTTTTCAACAATCGAGCCAAAGAGTTTGGTTGGGGAAGTGACGGCGTGTATCTGCCGGGCTACACGCACATGCAACGCGCACAACCAGTTTTGCTCGCACATCATTTTGCTGCTCACGCTTGGGCGTTGTTGCGCGATGTTGATCGTCTGACGCAAACGATCGAACGACTTGATGTATCACCGCTGGGTGCTGGTGCTCTTGCAGGTTCATCCTTGCCACTTGATGCAGATTTTGTTGCCACAGAACTTGGTTTTGCCAGGCGCTTTAACAATTCTCTAGATGCTGTCTCTGATCGAGATTTTGTTGCTGAGGCACTATTTGATTTGGCTTTGATTGGCGTACATCTGTCGCGACTTGGTGAAGAATGGGTGCTTTGGACAACGCAAGAATTTGGCTTCGCCGTATTAGACGACGCCTATTCAACCGGGTCGTCGATGTTGCCGCAAAAAAAGAATGCTGATATTGCCGAACTCGCCCGTGCAAAGTCAGGTCGTCTGATCGGCAACTTGACTGGTCTACTTGTAACGCTTAAAGGAATGCCACTGGCTTATAACCGCGACTTACAAGAAGACAAAGAACCGCTGTTTGATTCTGTCAATCAAGTTGCACTTGCCTTGCGGGCACTTGCAGGCATGATTGCGACTGCAAAATTTAATACTGCGACGATGCAAAATGCCGCAGATTCAGAGTTGCTCGGTGCCACGGATCTCGCCGAATGGTTAGTTGCGCAAGGTGTGCCGTTTCGTGAGGCCCACGCCTATGTTGGTGCACTTGTGAGCAAATCAATTCGTGATTCTGTTCAACTCTCAAAACTAGTTGAGGCTGACAAAAAATTGGGTGTCAAGGCCGCAGAATTGCTTAGGCCTGGTGTTGGTGTTGCGCGTCGAACAACCAAAGGTGGCAGTGGGCCAGTGCCTGGTGAAACTCAAGCCACCGAATTGAGCACGGCACTGACAGTGATGCGCGCTCGTGTTGCAACTTTAAGTGCGCCACAAACCAACTCGTAACAACGCCTAATATTACTAAATGGCAACGCCACAAGATTTCGTCAAGGATTTTGCTGAGCGCGGGTTGATCCACGACAGCACCGATCGTGCTGCACTTACCGCGCGAGCAACGCAGTCGTCGCTCGGTGCATATGTTGGCTTTGATCCGACTGCTGATTCGCTTCACATTGGGCATTTGTTGGGACAAATCACGCTTCGACGTTTGCAACTTCTTGGGCACCGACCAATTACGTTGGCGGGCGGTGCTACCGGCATGGTTGGTGATCCTTCTGGGCGAAGTGAAGAACGAAATCTTTTAGATGGTGAAACTTTGCAACACAATGTGCAGAAAATTAAAAAGCAATTAGAGCGAATCTTGGATTTTGAAAAAGGTCCGACGCAAGCAACGCTGGTCGATAACGCAGATTGGACGAGCAAAATTACGGTACTCGACTTTTTGCGAGATATAGGCAAACACATAACCGTAAATCAGATGCTGGCTAAAGAATCGGTGAAGAGCCGAATTGCCGACGCCAACGGGCTTTCGTTTACCGAGTTCAGTTATATGTTGTTGCAAGCAAATGATTTCCGTCATCTCGCAGAGCACCACAACTGCGAGATGCAAATGGGTGGCTCTGATCAATGGGGAAACATCACCGCAGGAATCGATATGATTCGCAAACGGCTCAGCCGATCGGCCTACGGTTTGACCTGGCCATTGGTGACGCGTGCTGACGGCACAAAGTTTGGCAAAACTGCTGACGGCGCAATTTGGCTAGATGCAAGTCGTACATCGGCTTATCAATTTCGACAATATTTTATGCAAATCGCTGATGCTGATATTGAAAAGATGTTGATGCAGTTCTCGCTGCGACCAGTTGAAGTTGTCAAAGATATTGTCGGTCAACAGTCGATTAATCCAGAATCGCGAATCGCACAGCGATCGCTTGCCAGCGAGTTGACGACACTTGTTCATGGCCAACAGTCAGCCCAAGACGCCCAAGACGCCGCCGAAGTATTATTTGGGGCTAATCCGACTTCGTCATCATTTGCGACGATGCAAGCAATTGCTAATGAAGTGGCCGTCACGCAGATGGGTGCCGCTGCACTTGGCGATGCGATTGGGGTTTTGGTTCAAACGAATCTTGCGGCTTCAAACACAGAAGCACGACGCTTGATTGCGCAACGCAGCGTGCGAGCAAATGGCGAGCAAATTGATGATCAAGTCAATCTTTCGAAGATTCCGCTGTTGCATGGGCGTTGGCTGTTGCTACGCAAGGGTAAAACCAGCTATCACCTCGTCGATATTGCGGGCTAGCTAGCTAGTTGACTATTTAGCTGACACGTAAGTTCAGTTTTACGGCGCCGCGGATCGTCAACCGGTCACGCCACTCTGGTTCGCCAACAATTTCAATGTTCTTGAATTCGCGTACCAATGTGCCTACAGCGATTTCAGTTTCAAGTTTTGCTAAAGAAGCGCCGAGACAGTAGTGAACACCTGCTGAGAAGGCGACATGGCGATTTGAATTCGTTCTGGAGAAATCTAGTTTGTGGGGGTTCGAAAAGACGCTCGCATCGTGATTTGCAGCAGCCAAACTGGCAAGTACGAGTGCGCCTTTTTCGATCGTGGTTTTAGATCCTTCAACTTCAAGGTCGATATCTACTAGTGGTGTGCGAATTGTGTGTTGAACCGGTCCGTTATATCGCAATAACTCGTCAACCATATTTGTCGTGCAAGATTCGCGCCGCATAATTGCAAGTTGATCAGAGTGACTCAAAAGTGCATGAACTGAGTTACCAATTAAGTTGACGGTCGTCTCGTGGCCCGCAATATAGAGCAAAATTACAAATGACATTAATTCATCGTTATTGAGTTTTTCGCCTTGCTCTTCGACGGCGATCAGCGATGACAACATGTCGTCGCCCATGTGTTGGCGACGATGCTGAATAATCTCTTCGAGATAAGGGCGCATTTTGCCGATTGCGACTTCGGCGCGCTCAAGGTCTTCGACGCCAGTTGTTGGCTCGAGCGTCGCTGTAATAATTTGCGACCATTCGCGCAATTCATCCCCACGGTCAGTTGGCATTGCCAGCAAATCTGAGATCACAAGAAACGGCACAGGGAAGGCGAGTTCTTCGACGAGTTCAATCTCGCCCGTTCGCTTGGCATTAGCCAGCGATGCGTCGACAAGTTCTTGAATTCGTGGTCGCAAACGATCAATTGCGCTTGGAGTAAACGATTTAGAAACGAGCCTGCGCAGGCGTGTGTGGTCAGGCGGGTCTAGATTCAAGATTGATTTACTCCTAACATTTTCACGCTTGAATTTTCGAGTTGGTGTTTCGGGCAAATTCGCGTTCAGCTCGATATCGCGACTGAAATCGTTATTGCGCAATGTATTGACAACATCGTCGTATCTAGTTAAAACGACGAAACCAATGGGCGTTCTGTGGACTGGTTGTTCTGTACGCAAACGGTCGTAAAACGGGTGGGGATCTTTTCTGAACTCAGGGTCAAACGGATTGAATGAAATTTCGCTCACAACCAAACCTTAGTTAATCACCCAACCGCTGCTCGTGTTGGCGAAGCATCTCTAATTTCTATAACCTACGGCAGTGAATATTGACAATCATTTTGATGTGATCATTATCGGTGCGGGCATCTCGGGTATCGGCGCCGCCTATCACTTACAAACGATGTGTAAAGGTCGCAGTTTCAAAATTCTTGAAGGTCGAGCCACTTTTGGCGGCACTTGGGATCTTTTTAAATATCCAGGCGTTCGTTCAGACAGCGATATGCACACACTTGGTTACAGATTCAAACCATGGACAGCAGACAAAGCGATCGCCGACGGTCCTGCAATTCTTGACTACCTCGAAGAGACGATTCGTGAAAATAATCTTGAACAAAAGATTAACTACAACCAACATGTATCTAGGGCTCAGTGGTCATCGCAGAACTCGCGATGGACTTTGACCGTTACCGATAAGACAACAGGCGTAACCAGCGAATCCACCTGCGGATATTTATTTATGTGCTCTGGGTACTACAGCTATAAGCAAGGTTTCACACCCGAGTTTCCTGGCATTGATCAGTTCAAGGGCAAAGTTGTGCACCCGCAACAGTGGCCACAAGATTTAGATTACAAAAACAAGCGCGTCGTCGTAATTGGTTCTGGGGCAACTGCAGTAACGCTCGTGCCCGCGATGGCCAAAGACGCAGCGCGAGTAACGATGTTGCAGCGTTCGCCGACATATATGTTTTCAAGACCGGCCGTTGATCCATTTGCAAAAAGAATGCGCCGAATTTGGCCAAAGAAAATCGCCTATGCGCTGACACGAATCGAAAATACAACACGGCAACAAGAGTTATACAAACTTTGTCGTGAAGCGCCCGAAGGTGTGAAGCAAGTATTGATTGATTCTGTGCGTCTTGAACTTGGCCCAGATTTTGACGTTGATAAACACTTCACGCCGAGTTATAACCCATGGGATCAAAGACTTTGCCTGATTCCAGATAGCGATTTGTTTGTCGCGATCAAGTCAGGCAAAGCAGATATCGTCACCGACACGATTAAGACGATTACTACGACTGGTGTCGAACTTGATTCGGGCGAGCATCTTGATGCCGACATTATTGTCACGGCTACGGGTTTAAATTTGTGCACACTCGGCGAAATGGAGTTTGTCGTTGATTCGCAGCCAGTTGATTTTGCCAAGACATGGACATACAAAGGTTTTGCGTTCTCGAATATCCCAAACCTGGCTTCGTCGTGGGGTTACATCAACGCTTCGTGGACACTTCGCGCTGACCTTACATGCGAGTACGTGTGTCGCTTGCTTAATCACATGCGCAAGAGCAAGACGGCTGCCTGCACGCCGACGCTGCGTGACGAGGATCAAAATATGCCTGAACGCAAATGGATTGAGGTGTTTTCATCGGGATATATGAAGCGAATGATGCACAAGATGCCAAAGCAAGGCGACCATGAGCCGTGGATAAACCCACAGAACTATGAACTAGATAAAAAGATGTTTCGAAAGTCGCCAGTTGACGATGGAGTGATGCTGTTCACTAAGTAGCATCTGCGCGTTGCGAGCAAAGTTGAGCGTTTTTGGCGATAGTGTCAATATGCCATGCCACGCGACGATTCTGAATCTTCATCAAGTCGTGAGCCTCGACGATCAAGCGGTGAGCGCACCGGTCGTCCTGCACGCCCTTTCGTAAAAGGCAGTCGTCCCGCACGTCCAGCAGGTGCTGGTCGAAGTGATCGGCCAGACCGATCAGATCGCCCACGCCGAGACAGTTCTGATCGCCCGGCAAGAAGTTTTGATCGCGATCGTCCGCCACGTCGTGACAGTTCTGATCGTCCTGATCGTCCGCGTCGTAGTTCTAGTGACCGATCTGATCGTCCAGCTCGTTCGTTTGACCGCGATCGTCCGCCACGTCGTGATTCGGGAGATCGTCCAGATCGTCCGCGTCGTAGCTCTAGTGATCGATCTGATCGTCCGGCTCGTTCGTTTGATCGTGATCGTCCGCCACGTCGTGACAGTTCTGATCGTCCAGCTCGTTCGTTTGATCGTGATCGTGCACCGCGTCGTGACTCGGGTGACCGTCCAGATCGTCCGCCACGCCGTGACAGTTCTGATCGCCCAGCACGTTCGTTTGATCGTGATCGTCCGCCGCGTCGTGATTCGGGGGATCGTCCAGATCGTCCGCGTCGTAGCTCAAGTGATCGATCTGATCGTCCAGCTCGTTCGTTTGATCGCGATCGTGCGCCGCGTCGTGACAGTTCAGATCGTCGTCCGCGTCGTGATAGTTCTGATCGTCCAGTTCGCGCCCGTCGCGATGATGGCCCAGATACTCGCACTACTGCGCAACAAAAATCTGATGATGTAGCTCGTCGTACCGGCGGTCGTCGCTACGGCACCGATCCGTATCCACCGGCTAAGCACACTCGCGAGAGTTGGCAAGACGAAGGTTCGACACGTAGATCATCATCGGGCCCGCGAACAAGTTCAAAGCGTTCA
>CAMAWU010000036.1 GCA_945862025.1 Ferrithrix thermotolerans DSM 19514
GCGATCTTGTGCATAACGTCAAGGCCGTTTATCAGAGATATTTAAGTTGGTATGACGCCAACCCAGCAAACTTAAACAAACTTCCACCAGCACAGGCTGGTGCCAAATACGTTGCACTTGCTGGTGGCATCGACGCGCTCTTAGATGAGGCTCAGCAGGCATTCGATAGTGGGGATTATCGCTGGGTGGCTGAACTGGTGAATCATGCAGTATTTGCTGATCCAAAAAATCTGCGTGCGCGAAACTTGCAAGCTGACGCGCTTGAGCAACTTGGATATCAGGCCGAGTCATCAACATTTCGTAATTCTTATTTGATGGGCGCCCAAGAACTTCGAAACGGTCCGCCACCAAGTGGAGAGGCTCGTGTGCGAGCAAGAAGTTTGATCAAAGCCATGTCGCTTGATCAGGTTTTTGACACGGTTGGTACACGAATGATCTCAGAGAATCTCACTGGAGTTAATCTCTCGCTTAATTGGTCGTTTACCGATATGACCGGAACACCCGATGAAATGTGGATTATTGGTATTTCGAATAGAACACTTTTCGCCACACAGGGGCGTCACGACGCCAATGCTGCAGCGACAGTAAAAATTTCTCGAGATCTATTTTTAGAGGTGATTGCTCAGACAACGACATTTGTTGATGAGTTGCAAAAAGGCACGGTCACAATAGATGGCGACGTCGGTGCATTGCTGACTATTTTTGGCAACCTTGACAAATTCTTGACGGGCTTCGCGATCGTTGAACCGTAAGTCAAAAGTTCAATAGTTGAAGATTCTAATCATTTCCAAATAAATTTATTTCAAGACATGCTAAGATTATAATGTGAGATTATATTTTGCTGACCTTACTCATACGGCTCAAGGAATAAGTGCGCCGACGTTTCCATTAGGAATTTCGTTTGTAGCTGCATATGTTAAAGAGCATTTTGGTGAGCATTGCTCAATTGAAATATTCAAGTTCCCTTCCGATTTAATAAATGCGATTATTCATGAGCAACCCGATGTTCTACTGGTATCAAATTACAGTTGGAACTCTCAGATCTCCTATAAGGTGGCAGAAAAAACTAAAGAGAAATGGCCGAAGATCGTCGTAATCGCTGGCGGACCTAATTTCCCAACAGATCCAAATGAACAATTTACATTTCTTAAGTCCAAATCCGCAATAGATTTTTTCGTACAACTTGAAGGAGAACTTGGTGCATTAGAAGTACTTAGCAATCTATTAAAGCACGAATTTGATTACGAGAGCTTTAAGGATACGAAACTCGCGATAGTCAACACTGCATATATAGTGGGAGAAGATCTCATAGTAGGTGAGAATAAGCGGATAAAAGATATTAATATGATTCCCTCGCCTTATTTGACTGGTGCGTTAGATCAGTTTTTTGATTTACCGATTTTGCCAATGATCGAGACCACGAGAGGTTGTCCGTTTACTTGTACGTTTTGCGCAGATGGATTAGCGGTTAAAAGCCGAGTTACTCGGTTTCATCAAGATCGAATAGATGACGAATTGGCTTATGTGGCTTCAAAAGTCAGCCAAATCAATGAATTGATTATTACTGATCTTAATTTCGGGATGTATTTAAATGACGTTCAAACGGCTAAAAAAATTGCAGATCTGCAACTAAAAACAGGATGGCCAAAAATAATTTCTGCCTCTGCAGGTAAAAATAAATCGGAACGCATAATTGAAGTTGCAAAGATTTTGAACGGAACTTGGACAACAGGAGCTTCTATTCAATCGACTGATCCTGAGGTACTTGTAGAAGTGCGTCGTTCAAATATCTCTAGTGAATCTTACAAGGAATTGATCGAATTCGGTAACAGCTTGGAAAATAGCAAGACGCATTCTGAGGTTATTCTAGGGCTCCCTGGCGATACGAAAGATAAACATTTGGAGTCTTTGCGCTTCGGAGTCATTCATCAAGTCACTCATTTGCGAATGTTCCAAGCGATGTTACTGATGGGCACAGAAATGGCGGAGGAGTCCACTCGATCGCGCCATCAATTGCAAACAAAGTTTCGTACGATTGCAGGATGCGTAGGAGTTTACGATGTGTTTGGTGAACTTATCCCCATAGTAGAAGTTGAAGAGATTATTATTTCGACAAAGTCGCTTTCGTTTGTGGACTACGTTGAGTGCCGAACGATGAATTTAATTGTCGAAACTTTTTATAATGGGGCGATATTTTCCGAACTTGTAAATCTATTAGAAGTGCTTGGGGTGCCGTATTTTGATGTGTTGATATTTCTTTTGGAAAATCCCCATCTTCGATCAAAGAAGGTAGCCGCCATATTTGATGAATTTGTATTACATACTTCTCTCGATCTTTATGACACTGCATTGGAAGCGCAGAATATTGCGTTAATTCCAGAAACTATGAATCGGTACATTGGGGGAGAGCTGGGGATAAATGAACTCTTGGTATGCCGAAGTGATTTGTTAATGAATTTCGATGACATATGTGAAATGCTTTTTGCTGCAGCTATAGAACTATTGTCAAATCGTGCTCTACTTTCCGACAATGTGGATGGCTATCTATCAGAATTAAGAAAGTACATATTATTAAGAAAAAAGGATATTGTTTCTGAAGATTTTAAGAGTTATGAAGAAGATTTTTCGTTTGATTTCTTGACAATATCTGATCAGAACTTTAAAGTCCATCCAGACCATATTCGAAGACAGGATAATGCGTTTAGGTTTAGGTTTGGGTTTTCGAATACGCAAAAAACGCACATAGCAAACCAGTTTAGAGTCTACGAAAATACTCCCAATGGGTTAAGCCGTCTAGTTCAGAGGTCTAATTTGAAATTGTTTTATAGATCGGTTAGTAGAGTAAATTGTCCGCAATAGTATTCGCGTGTTTGGCAAAGCTATGAGTCTTATCGACTTAGCAGTAATTTATATTGGTGTTATTGGCAAACTTTACTTGCTTCGCGATCGTTGAACCGTAATTCTCGGTCTCGGATTTCGAAACGCGTGTTACGGGCGAATTTCGTAAAACGCATTTACCGCGTGTTCAACATCAAGTTTGCGAAATCGCGAGAAGCCAGCCGATTTTGCCATTTGTTCTGCGGTGCTGGCTGATAGCCCAAGAGTCCCGAGACCTGCACCGCCTGGTTGCGACATCGAAGACGACATACAAGACATCACGCTTACCCCGTAGAGCAGCGCGGCCATCGGGTTTTTGGTCGCATTCATCGTAAAAGTATCGTGAGCCTTAATGTCAACGAGTAACCATGTGCCGTCGTCGGTAATTGCTTGACGGATTGACTGCATCATCTGTAGGGGATGTGTCATGTCATGAATGCAGTCAAATGTGGTTATGAAATTGATGCTGTTATTTGTAGTCATTGGTTGATCACGTGGATCGGCGAACGTTGCATTCGTAAGTTTTGATACCTTAAGTTTTTCAGCAGCACGGGCAAGGGCGTACTTGCTGATGTCGTAGCCAATGAACTCACTTTCAGGAAACTCTTTGCCCATCAGCAACACCGCGCCACCGGCACCGCAACCGACATCGGCAACTTTTGCGCCGGCGCTTAGTGCTTGAGTTATTCCATCTAGTTTTGGCAGAACTGCCGAGATCAAATTTGCGTTCGACCACGGTTCAAAGTTGCGCTCGATTGAAACTGCACCTTGTGAGCCTTTGCTGTCATAGTTGTGACCGATTCCTGTGCGAAAACTTTCCGGCAGGTGATTTAGCGATTCCATTGTTTGTGGAAGACCGTAAAACATTCCCATTCCGAATGCCGGGTGATTATCTAATGCCAGCACAGCAGTCTGCTCTAGAGATAAAAAGAATGTGTCATCGTCAATCGCGGGCGATTCAGATGGGTTATTGATCGTTGAGATAATTTTTGCCGCGGCTTGGTTATAAGCCCATTCGCGAATCCAACGCTCGTTTAATTGTGTTGCATGCGCAAGTTGTGCTGTTGTCATTGGAGCATCAGCGCTAGCCATTGCGCGGTAGATGCCGAGGTGATCACCCAGATGCACCATCGCTGAAGTAACAGCGCCTTCAAGTTTGGTGAATAATAAAAACGAAAACAGTTTTAGTTTGTCAGGGTCAATCGCTTGCACTCGCGCATATTAACCCAGAATTGGTTTTGCTACAAGCGTCGTAAGACAGTTACTAGTTTTCCGTAGATAGTTACTTCGCCGTTTTCAAAGACCATCGGTTGCATTGATGAATTAGATGGTGTCAAAGTAACGCGGTTGCCACTGTGTGTGAATGTTTTGATGGTTGCTTCGTCACCCGGAATACCAGCGATCACGATGTCGCCGTTGTTGGCGGTTGCTTGCGAGTTGCAAACAACGAAATCGCCGTTCAAGATTCCGGCTTCGATCATTGATTCTCCGCGTACGCGCAACATGAATAGTTCGCCATCACCGGTGAAATCCATTGGTAGTGGCACTAGTTCTTCAACATTTTCTTGGGCCAGAACATTCATGCCCGCAGCGACATCGCCTACGAGGGGCACATGTTTTGTAGGGCGGTGCTCCATCGCGACGCCACTCGAGGCTTCGTATCGCACTTCAATTGCCCGAGGCTTTGTCGGGTCGCGACGCAAATAGCCGAGTTTTTGAAGTGCGGCCAAATGGTTATGCACAGTGGCTGACGAACTTAAGCCCACCGCTTCGCCAATTTCACGAACGGATGGTGGGTATCCGCGTTCGCGCATATTGGTGACTATGAAGTCGAGAATGCCGCGCTGGCGCTCTGTCAAAGTGTTTGTCTTTGCCTGCGATAAAGCTGACGAAATCGGCGTTGGTTCGGTGTTTTGGCTCATTTATAGAGCGTACGCCCGTTCGCCCCTAAAGTCAAACACCTGTTCGGAGAACATTTGTTCGTAGGTATCATACAACTACGAACACCCGTTCGCTATGGTGGAAACTAAGCGTTTTTAAGATCACCCCCAATTGAAACCCAACCGAAAGAGGCAAAATGTCCATTGCAATTAACAGTTATGCAACTAGTTTTCGAGTTCGAAGCCATTCGCCTGGCACATATATTCGCCGTCGCGTGGTCGTCGCGCTGATGTTCATAGCACTCGCAGTCGGTCTTAGTTTCGTAATCTCAGATACCACGGCCGTAGCCGATCAAGGTGCTTTAACTAGTCTTAGCGCCACACGGTTTGTGATTGCCCTGCCTACCGACACAATGTGGACAATTGCCCGGCGAGTCGAACCCTATGGCCAGATCACTCAACTCGTTGACCAAATGGTTTTAATTAACGGCGGAACCGTCACACCTGGTCAAAAAATTCAAATTCCATAATTTCTAATTTGCAAAGTCTGAGTAATATTGCTCAGATGAAATGCGTTAGTTGCAGTTGTGAAGACACCAAAGTTATTGATTCGCGCGTTTCAGAAGAAGGCAGTTCAATTCGTCGCCGTCGCTCGTGTTTGAAATGCAGTTATCGCTTCACAACCTACGAGCGACTCGAAGAGGTCCCGCTCTATGTTGTTAAGCGCACGGGTGAAAAACAACTTTTTGACCGAGCCAAAATTATCAGTGGTCTACAGTCGGCAGCCAAGGGTCGACCAGTTGAAGATTCGGTATTGCTCGAAATTGCAGCGCGAGTTGAAGACGACATGCGATTAACTGGCGACGAAGTAACGAGCAATCAGGTTGGTCATGCTGTGCTAAATCAACTACGCAGCATTGACGAGGTGACATATATGAGGTTCGCCAGTGTTTATAAGAACTTTGATGCAGCCGCAGACTTTCGTCGCGAACTTGCACTTCTTGAAAAAGAACCTAGCTAGTTTTTCTCACGTAGCGAATAAAGAGAAATCCATCGTGTTCAAGAATGTGTGCAACTTGATAGTCGCGATGTAGAGCAGGTGCACCGTTTGAAAGTCGTGGGCTATCTGCACCAGTAACCATCGGGCTGATCGTCAAATTTATTTCGTCGACAAGGTTGGCGTCAAACATTGAAGCGTTGAGCATCGGTCCACCTTCAAGTTGAATGAAGTTTCCAGGTAGTTGTGCCATTGCTGCGTGTAGATCAACATTGCCTTGACCCGCTCGAATAATTTCAATTGCAAAGTCGCAGTCTGGTTTTTTTGCGTCCTGCGGCATTATCAAAAATCCCGACCCACTTGTGAACAATGGCGATGCAAAATCAAGGTTCGCGGTGCGCGTCACGACGCCAACACGCAAGCCCGGTTTGCTCGGCGGTGTGTACATCTGTTCGCGAATTGTGCCCGCGCCAACCACAATCGTGTCGGCCGCAGCCCGTAAAGCAACAATTACATCGCGATCTGTGGGGTTTGACAGCAAAGTTGATCGGCCTTCAACCACTGTTGAGCCGTCGATACTCATCACCATGCACAAACCGATCGTCGGTCGACCTGACGAATGTCTTTGGCGAGTTGCGCCATATGCCTCGCGCAAATCAACTAAAGATTCATAACTTGGTAGCAAGCGACGCACGAATCACAGCCTATTTGAAACGAGATTCAGATTTAGCCTGCAACCGTCAACTGTTCGCCCCCGAACTGAGAAGTACCAGATGCCAGATGCCTAAGATTCATGAGATGACAAACGAACGAGTCGCATTTCGAACCTGTCCGCTTTGTGAAGCCGGTTGTGGTCTAGCAATAACTGTTCGTGATAACGAGGTCACGCACATTCGCGGCGACATGCAGGACGTTTTTTCGAAGGGATTCATTTGTCCAAAAGGAAGCACGCTTAAGCAGTTGCATTATGACCCCGACCGTTTGCGTCATCCGCTAATTAGGCGCAACGGTGTCCATGTCAAAGCAACATGGGATGAGGCATGGGCTGCTGTTGATGCCGGATTGAACGGCGTTATTCAAAAATACGGTCGCGAAGCAATCGGCACATATCTAGGAAACCCAGGTGCCCACAATTTGTCGTCGATGACATTTAATAGTGTGTTGCTGAAATCAATCGGCTCGCGCCAAAGATATAGCGCGTCAACAGTTGATCAGATTCCAAAACAGGTTGCTTCGGGGTTTTTGTTTGGTTCGGCGAGCACGGTTGCGGTACCAGATTTAGATCGCACTCAGTACCTTTTGATTTTGGGCGCCAACCCGTATGCGTCAAACGGAAGCTTGTGCACTGCGCCAGATTTTCCAGGTCGACTTGAGGCGTTGCAAGCGCGTGGCGGAAAAATTGTCGTTGTTGACCCACGAAAAAGTCGCACCGCTCAGCAAGCCGACGAGTGGGTTGCAATTCGCCCTGGGACCGATGCGTTGTTGCTGGCGGCGATTGCCAACACGCTGGCGGCCGACGGTCTTGAAATTATGCACCAACGACTCGGGCCATTTCTAAACGGCGTTGACGAAGTGGTGCAGGCATTAAAGCCGTTTACTCCCGAAGCCGTTGCCGTAACTACAGGCATTGATGCGCAAACGATTCGTCGTATCGCTCGTGAGTTGCGCGAGGCAAGCTCATCAGCTGTTTACGGTCGGATTGGCACAACCACAACTGCGTTCGGCACCACGGCATCATGGCTTGTTGATGTTGTAAATATTTTCACGGGCAATCTAGACAGGGTTGGTGGAGCAATGTTTCCACTGCCGGTTGCAGGAAGTGGCAACACCCGAGGTGCAGGCGGCTCGGGCAAAGGGTTCCGCACTGGACGTGGACACTCACGAGTCAGCAAGTACCCAGAAGCTCTTGGCGAATTCCCCGCATCAGCAATGGCTGAAGAAATCTCAACACCGGGGGATGGCCAGGTGCGAGCGATGGTGGTTGTTGGCGGTAACCCAATTTTGTCGACGCCAAATGGTGAACGACTTGCGAAGGCTTTTGCAGATCTTGAGTTCGTGCTCAGCGTTGATATTTATTTAAATGAGACTTCAAAATTTGCGGATGTTATTTTGCCAGCACCGTCTTCATTGCAACGCAGCCACTACGATCTCGCACTTCTGACTTTTGCTGTGCGAAATGTTGCTAACTACAGCGAACCAGTTTTGCCGAGGGCCGAAAATGAGCCAGACGAATGGGAGATTCTTGCAAAAATTGCTGCCATTGCATCTGGGCTTGGGGTCGACACACCGCCTTCAGCGATTGATTCTCAGACGATAAAAACGTTGCTTGAAAATGTGTCCAAAGATTCTTCATCAAATATTTTTGGTCGCGATTGTGAAGAGTTGTTTAATGAACTTTCTAGTTCTGGCCGGTGCGGGCCAGATCGAATTCTCGACTTGATGTTGAGAATTGGTCCGTTTGGTGACGGCTTTGGAGCAGTTCCAGATGGCATAACACTCGACAAGTTAATTGCATCGCCGCATGGCATTGATTTCGGTGCGCTTGAGCCTCGTCTACCAAATATCTTGCGAACACAAACTGGCAAAATTGAACTTGCTGTACCACAACTAGTAGACGACCTGCAACGCTTAGAGGTTCTATGTGCCTCAAAAATTGATTCATTACAACTGAGTCTCGTCGGGCGTCGCGATTTGCGATCAAATAATTCGTGGTTGCACAATATTGAAGTACTTGTTAAAGGCAAAGAGCGTTGCACTTTGCAAATGCATCCAAACGATGCAGTGCGTCTTGGAATAACTCAGGGCTCCAAAGTTCGTGTCAGCAGTCGAGTCGGAAGCGTTGATGCACCTGTTGAAATTACAGAATTAATTCGCAGTGGAGTCGTGAGTTTGCCGCACGGTTGGGGTCACTCGATGCAAGGTACGAATACAAAAGTTGCATCAGCGCGGGCAGGTGTTAACTCAAATATTTTGACTGATGAAGAAGTGCTTGATCCACTGTCTGGAACGAGTGTTCTTAACGGAATTCCCGTAGATGTGGCTTGTATTTAGAAAATCCTCATATTTAAAGACGAATCATCGCAAAAGTTACATGATTTTCATAAGCATTAAGTTACACACAGGTAATCCCCAGAAGATTCGCCTAATTCACATGGCTATCCACTTCCAATCCACAACAGTGTTTCCGTATGCTTGATAATAAGTTCAAGTTGATCTCACGAAGTGGCGTTAAATAAGCCTTCTAAATGATTGACAAAGACAAATAACAATGCTGTAATCTTGACTACAAGTTGTAGGAAATTGTGTTTTGGGGGGCCTAGCACCACTAGATCTAGTGGTGCTGACCCTACGAAGCAAATAGCCAATGGCTTGAAAATGTTCAAACTAACAAGAAAGAAATTGGTACTAAATATGTCCCTTGCTCCAGAGCGTTTGTCAATCGGAATCGGCCGTCACTTCACGGCACCTGGCGTTCACCCATATGACCAAGTGACATGGGAGCGCCGCGACGCTCAGATCAAAAACTGGAAAGACGGCACTGTTGCGTTCGAACAACTCGGCGTTGAGTTTCCGACAACATGGTCATTGAACTCGACGAACATTGTTTCGCAAAAATACTTTAGAGGCACTCCTGGCACACCAGAACGAGAGAATTCAATGCGCCAAGTGATTGATCGCGTTGCAGACACAATCACCAAGTGGGGATCTGAGTGTGGATATTTTGTTGACCAAACAGAAGCAGATTCTTTCCGCGACGAATTGAAATATATTTTGGTTACACAACGAGCAGCGTTCAACTCACCGGTGTGGTTCAACATCGGCGTAGAAGGTGTGCCACAACAAGCCAGTGCTTGTTTTATTTTGGCGGTTGACGACACAATGGATGCAATTTTGAATTGGTATAAAGAAGAAGGCACAATCTTTAAAGGTGGTTCTGGATCAGGAATCAACTTGTCAAATATTCGCAGCAGCGCAGAGCACCTAAAAGGTGGTGGCACAGCATCAGGCCCAGTGAGCTTCATGCGTGGTGCAGACTCATCGGCCGGAACAATTAAGTCAGGCGGCAAAACTCGTCGCGCAGCAAAAATGGTGATCCTCAATGTCAATCATCCAGATATCGAAGAATTTATTTGGTGCAAGTCGCGTGAGGAAAAGAAAGCTCGCGCACTTCGTGATGCAGGGTTCGACATGGATCTCGACGGCATCGACTCATTCTCGGTGCAATATCAAAATGCGAACAACTCGGTTCGAGTCACAGACGAATTTATGAACGCAGTCAAAGATGACGCCGACTGGAATCTCACGGCAGTCAAAGATGGTCGCGTTGTGCGAACTGTTCGTGCCCGTGACTTGTGGCGACAAATAGCAACAGCATCCTGGGAGTGCGCTGATCCAGGTTTGCAATTTGATACGACGATTAATAAATGGCACACTGCACACGCTGCTGGTCGCATAAATGGGTCAAACCCATGCAGCGAATACATGCACATTGATAACTCGGCTTGCAACTTAGCGTCAATCAATTTGCTGAAGTATCTCGACGACAACGATCATTTTGATGTCGCGGCCTATAGCCACACGATTGAAATAATGTTCACTGCGCAAGAAATTCTCGTTGGCAATGCAGATTATCCAACAGAAAAGATCGCCGAGAACAGCAGGTTGTTTCGTCAGCTTGGTTTAGGGTACGCAAACCTCGGCGCGTTGTTAATGGCACTTGGCATGCCATATGACTCAACTGGTGGTCGTGCTTGGGCGGCAGCGCTGACATCGTTAATGACTGGTCATGCCTATGCGACAAGTGCTCGAACTGCAAGTCGGATGGGTCCGTTTGCTGGATACTCGGCAAACGAGCGTTACATGCTCAATGTTTTGCGAATGCATCGCGATGCCAATAAAGAAATTGACAACATTGATGTAGTGCAACAAGACCTTGTAGATGCAGCAACCGCATCGTGGGATACTGCAGTTCGCGATGGTGAAGAATTTGGAGTACGCAATAGTCAGGCGTCAGTGCTTGCGCCAACTGGCACGATCGGTTTAATGATGGACTGCGACACAACCGGAATCGAACCAGATCTTGGTTTGGTTAAGTTCAAGAAGCTTGTAGGCGGTGGCAACATGACGATCGTCAACCAGACAGTGCCACGTGCGCTAAAGCAACTCGGTTACGAGGGACCAGTTGTCGAGCGAATAATCGCTTACATCGACGAGAACAAAACAATCGTTGGTTCACCAGACTTAAAAACCGAACACTTGCCAGTATTTGCCTGCTCAATGGGCGACAATACGATTCACTACGAAGGTCATGTGCGAATGATGGGCGCGGCTCAACCGTTCTTGTCTGGCGCGATTTCAAAGACCGTAAACATGCCACAAGAAGCAACAATTGAAGACATTGAATCGTTACACATGCTTTCATGGGAGCTCGGAATCAAAGCAGTAGCTGTTTACCGCGACAACTGCAAAGTTGGTCAGCCACTTTCAACTGCCAAAAAAGATAGCGAGACTGGCACTCAAGATGCCGACGCTGCCGCAAATTCGGCAACGCAGGTTGTCGAGCGCATCGTTGAACGAGTCGTCCACCAACCAGTCCGTCAGAAATTGCCACGATCTCGTCGTGGTCGAACTTTTGAGTTCAGGGTTGCAGATTGCAAAGGTTTTGCCACGATCGGCGAATATGCAGATGGTCGACCTGGCGAAGTTTTCTTGACAGTTTCAAAACAAGGTTCAACTCTTGCTGGCATCATGGATGCTTTTGCTAAGAGCATCTCGTATGGTTTGCAATACGGTGTGCCCCTGCGAGCATTCATCGAAGCATTCGTCAACACGCGTTTTGAACCAGCAGGCATGACTGATGATCCAGATATTCGCATGGCTTCATCGATCGTCGACTATCTATTCCGTCGACTTGCTGTTGAATATCTAACAACGGACGAACGCGCCGAACTTGGAGTATTCACTCGTGAAGAGCGCATGCAACCAACGCTTCCAGGTGTCGAAGAATCAATTACCCAGACCATGCAGGGCACAGATGTTTTTGCCGATCCAAAAACAATTCCTTCGGCAAGCGAGTTGGCTGCTCAAATTGATGCCGGCGCTTATTCTGTGCCACCGGCAAAAGTAGTGAAAAAGCAAAAAGCAACAGGCATGATCTGTTCAACATGTGGTTCAGCAAATATGCAACGCGCTGGCGCGTGCTATGTCTGTGGAGACTGTGGCACATCTAGCGGTTGTTCATAATCATCTAGATTTAGCGAGTGGCCAATAATCGCCAGTCCGTAGAGATTGCGTGGTTCTCTGCGCTATGCGACGACGACTACGAATTTCTTGGCGTGCCAGATGATGACCTGCAATCTTCGTGGTCACACTGCGCAGACATCGTGCGTCGCGCCGAAATTAACAGCTTCGACAATGTGCTTTTGCCTTCTGGGTACAGCCTCGGCATTGATGCCACAGCTTTTGCAGCAGGTATCGCCGCGCTCACAAAAGACATTCGTTTATTACTTGCCGTGCGCCTCGGAGAACTAGTCGTACCCCAACTTGCCAGGCAAATTGCGACATTGCAACAAATCTCTAACTCTCGACTTGTTGTGAATGCGATCTCATCAGAAATGCCCGGTGAACATTTGTCCAGTGAGGCGCGATATCGACGCACCACCGAGTATCTGTATGCACTCGGCGAGTTGTTAGAAGGGCGAGCGGTAGATCTTGAAGGCGAGTTCTTGCAACTACATATTGATCCTCCACGAATCGCGCTACAAGGTAATGGATGTCCCCCTATATATTTTGGAGGACTCTCAGAAGCGGCTCGAGACTGCGCGGCGGCTAGTGCCGATGTTTATTTAATGTGGCCAGATACGACAGCCAAGGTTTCGAATGTGATCGTTGACTTACAAATGCGAGCCAAACAATTTGGTCGAAGATTAAGTTTTGGTTGGCGCAGTCATGTCATCGTGCGCGAAACCGAGCGCGAAGCCCGTGAGGCTGCTCGGCGCTTGTTGTCGCGCTTAGACCCAGTAATCGGTGATGCAATTCGAGCCCGATCTTTAGATGCAACTTCAACGGGTGTCAATCGTCAAAGCGAACTTCGATCTGAGTCTGATGACGAGGGATACATCGAACAAAATCTGTGGACTGGCGTCGGTCGTGCTCGAAGCGGTGCGGGAATCGCAATTGTCGGCGACCCAGATCAAGTCACTGCGAAATTAAACGAACTAGCCGATGCTGGTGTTTCGGCGTTCATTTTGTCTGGCTACCCGCACCTTAGCGAATGCGATTTATTTGCCCGCTATGTTTTGCCCAGAATCAATCACGGGCCATTGTCACTTGCACATACTCCAACCGCTTTACACGAGCCGGCTTAGCTAGCTAGTTAATCCGACAATTGACGCGTTTAACTCCGTTAATGAAGTTGCTCTGCAGATAGGCAGGTTCGCCCGTAATCCTTAGGTTCGGCACCCGTCGGCGGATTTCGTCAAACATTACGGCGATTTCGCGTCGTGCAAGATTCGCGCCCAGGCAAAAGTGTGGACCGCCCGCACCAAAACCAATCTGCGAGGGCTGAGCGGTGCGGGTTATGTCAAACTTAAATGGATCAGCGAAAACTCGCTCATCACGATTACCAGAGTTATAGAACAGCACGACTTTTTGATTTTGTTTGATCGGGGTTCCATTGATCTCGGTGTCCTGAGTTGCCGTTCGGCGAAAATGCATCACTGGTGTTGCCCATCGCACAATTTCTTCGACAGCAGTTTTCGTGTGCGTCTCGAAATCGTCGAACCACTTCGCGCGTTGATCTGGGTTCTCGTTGAGCGCAAGCATTCCGTGTGTAATTGCATTTCTCGTCGTTTCGTTGCCGGCGACTACCAAAAGAATAAAAAAACTGCCGAACTCTTGCGATGAAAGTCTTTCGCCGTCAACAACCGCGTGCATCATCACGCTCGTCAAATCATCGGTTGGGTTCGCAAGTCGAGCCTCGCCGAGCGCTTGGGCGTAGGTGAACATCCCGATTCCGGCTTCAATTAGACCCTCAATTGATCCAGAAAAATCCGGGTCGCCTGCACCAAGAATTGTGTTCGTCCAATTAAAAATCTGCCGCTCGTCAGATTCTGGGATCCCCATCATCTCGCAAATAATTTGTAACGGAAACTTTCCAGCAATTGCGTCAACAAAGTCAAACTCTTGATCGCTGAATTCATCAAGCACTCTGTCAATAATCGTGCGGGCCTTGATCTTCACATATTCTTCGATTCGAGCGATTTCGCGAGGAGTAAAACCCTTAGAGACAATAGACCGCAAGCGAAAATGCTTCGGGTCGTCCATTCCTATCATTGAACCGAAAAACTCATTTAATTCAGGGGAGAGGTCGGCAATATTCGAGCCTTTGCCACTGCAAAATAGTTCTGGATTACGACTTGCATGCCAGATGTCGTCGTGTCGTGTGAGCGCGAAATATCCAGGACCTTTGGGGACGAATACAAAATCCATTTCTTCAAAAAATTTAATCGGAGCTTCGTTGCGCAATTTTGCGAACGCCGATTCGCGGTAGTCCCGTGGCGCATTCCAGAACTCTGTCGCCGAAAGGTCAATTTCATCTAGTGCTACATCAAATAACTGCATCTCAAAAGACTAGAACGACAGCACCTCTCAACCCCACTCGGGCATCGAAGGGCTTATGGTAATAAATCAATTCTTTTTGATTTTTGAGAGGACTGTTAGTGCATAACTTGCGGCATCAACTGTTCCCTGTTTGAAGGTGTCGTAAGGGTCTTCGTTTTCAATGCTTAGTACGTCGTCATAACCAATATCTTTAAGCGCTTTGAAAAATGGAGTCCAAAACTCGTCACCGTGCCCTTTGCCGACTGTTCGAAAGTTCCATGAGCGCTCTGCAGGATTCGCAAATGTTCGGCTATCCAATGTGCCCGCGATGCCAAGTTGCTGCTCGTTAAATTCAAGATCCTTCAGGTGTACGTGATGGACTGCATCACCAAGTGCATGAACCATCGCAATTGGGTCCATGTGTTGCCAAAACAGGTGGCTTGGGTCAACATTCGCGCCGATAATCGGACCAATATGCTGCCTGATTTTAAGCAAGGTTGGGGTGTTGTAGACAAGGTGCATTGGATGAAGTTCGAAGGCAATTTTTTCGATGCCATGATCGCTACCAAAGGCGGCCAGTTCTGTCCATAGGTCAAGAGTTTGCACCCATTGGCGGTTGAGTAATTCAACGCCATCAGATGGCCAAGGAAAAAATATCCAATTAATCGTTGACGAGTTTGGGCCGTCTCCAGGGCACCCCGACATCGTGACTATTTTCTTTACGTCTAATAGTTGAGCAAGTTTCATCGCCCCCTTAATGATCTCAACGTGTTCGTTACCTTTAATTGGATGCATCGGCCAGGCTGAACAATTCAGTGCGCCAATGCGAAGTCCGCGATCGTTTAGTTCGCCGATAAGAGTGTCGCGAGCTTTTTCGTTGCTCAACAGTTCTGAAAGATTCATATGCGGTGCGCTTGACTGACCGCCGACAGCAAGTTCGACGGCGGTGGCGCCTGCTTTGGCTATTACATCCAGAGCATCTGTACGAGAGAGGTTCTGAACCGAGTCTGTATATACGCATAGTTCCATAGTTATATCTTTCTCTTTCTGTTTTGCTTTAATTTAAACCGAAAAGATTGTGTTTTCTAACTGGCGAATCTTTCGCACTACTAGTGAAGTCCAAATCTTTTATTCCACTGACACCTTTAATGTGAAGCGGGCTTGAAACTTCGAGAGGCACGGATATTGATCGACCAGTAGCGGCTGATGCATAACTAGCCAAAGTCATTTCAAGTACTTCTAATCCAATTTCGCCGC
>CAMAWU010000037.1 GCA_945862025.1 Ferrithrix thermotolerans DSM 19514
CTCTTACTGCGCAAGGCCGACGTAGCCCAATGGCAGAGGCACGGCGCTTAGGACGCCGCCAGTGCGAGTTCGAGTCTCGCCGTCGGCACAAATATGAACCCGCGTAAAACTGTCGAACTAGCTACGCCCGCGCTGATAATTGATGTTGACGCGCTTGAAAAAAATTTATCTTTGATGGCAGAGCGTCACCCTGGTTCAAAATTGCGGCCACATACGAAAGCGCACAAGTGCACGGAGATTGCGCGTCTGCAATTAAGTCACAGTCATACAAACTTCACTTGCGCCACACCGCGCGAAATTATTGGCATGGCCGCAGCCGGCGTTGGCTCAGATTTTTTGCTCGCCAATGAAGTTCTCGACGTAGATCGGCTGAGCGCGCTAGCGAAAGTTTCAGAAAATGCGCGCGTGACAATCGCGATTGATTCACTTGAAACAATTAATGCCGCAGTGCGTGCGGGTTTACGCGATGTGTTAATTGATGTCAATGTTGGGCTTCCTCGTTGCGGCATCGCGCCAGAACTCGCCGGACAACTCGCGGACACTGCTCGAAAAGCTGGCATGACAGTTCGTGGCGTAATGGGATACGAAGGCCACTTGATGATGGTTAGTAGCGATGAAAAGCGCCAACAGCGAGTTGCCGAGTCAATGCTTTCACTCAAGCGTGCAGCGCAAGATGTCGGTGGAGAAATTATTTCTGCTGGCGGCACCGGAACTTGGAATATGCATGATGAAACGGGCATCAACGAATTGCAAGCCGGCTCATATGCGTTGATGGATACGCACTATGCGCAACTAAAGATTCCGTTTATGCAAGCTTGTTTCGTACTTGGCACGGTGATCTCGCGCAGTAAGGACTGGCTTGTAATCGATGTCGGTCTTAAATCACTTAGCACCGACCATGGCAACCCATCTGTTGATGACTACGACGTTTTATTTTGCTCAGATGAACACACGACATTAGTTAGAAAAAAAGATTCAGGATTATCACCAGCAAATATTGGCGACAAACTTTTTGTGAAACCTTCACATCTCGATCCGACAATGGCAATGCATTCTGAAGCCTGGATCACTCGCGGTGAAAAAATTATAGATTGCTGGCAGATTGATCTACGCGGTTGGTAGGTCTTCAAGACTTTTTGCGAGTGACCTAAATGCCAAACCGCGATGAGAGAGCAAGTGTTTCTCTTCAATACTCATTTCGGCAAACGTTCGTCCATCACCAAAAGATGGAATGAATAGTGCGTCATAGCCAAACCCACGCTCGCCACGCTGTGACTCGGCGATTAATCCCTCGCAAACACCTTGAGCAATAATTTCGTGATCATCGTTAAAACGCAATAATGCAATCGTTCGAAATCTCGCCGTCCGTGGTTTACCAAGAAGTTCATTCAACAATTTGGCACGATTCTGTGCATCGGTCGCGCCTACGCCTGCGAATCGTGCTGTCAAAACTCCTGGTGCGCCGTTAAGCGCATCGACTTCAAGCCCCGTATCATCTGCGAGCGCTGGCAACCCTGTTGCACGGCAAACTGCTACTGCCTTCAACCGCGCGTTGCCAACAAGTGTTGACTCTGTCTCTTGGGTTTCACCTAAATCGGTCGGTCGCGCGACGAGATCAAGCACACCGCCCATTAGGTCAAAAATCTCGGCGACCTTGTGCGAGTTAGCCGATGCGCAAACAACGCGCAACATTTTATTTTTTTGGACGCTGCGTTGGTGCCACTGCAATGATCTTTGATTGCAACGCAAACACTTCGTTCAATCCACTTGTCGCTAATGCAAGTAGCTCAGCAAGTTGTGTCTGACTAAACGCAGCACCTTCAGCAGTGCCTTGCACTTCAACAAACTTTGCTTCAGTGCCATCATGACCCTGCAACATCACAACATTCATATCAACTTCGGCAGAACTGTCTTCAACATATGGAAGGTCCAAAACTGCCTGACCATTATGAATGCCGACGCTGACTGCAGCACACAGTGAATGCAACGGATGTGTCTTGATCAATCCATTTTGCATCACGCGCGTTAGTGCATCATGCAACGCAATATATGCGCCACAGATACTGGCTGTTCGAGTGCCCCCATCTGCTTGCAGTACATCGCAATCAACAATCACTTGTCGCTCACCGAGCAAAGTCATATCACATGCCGAACGAAGTGCACGGCCGATTAGCCGTTGAATCTCAATTGTGCGACCACCTTGTTTCCCTTTGGCTGCTTCACGATCATTACGGTCAGGTGTTGAACCAGGCAACATTGAATATTCGGCAGTGACCCAACCTTTGTTTTTACCCTTCATCCAACGCGGCACATCTTCGTCGATTGAAGCAGTACATAACACGCGGGTTTTACCAAATGAGACAAGCACCGAGCCTGCGGCCATTTCAGTGAAGTCGCGTTCAAATTTCAGATTTCGAAGTTCGTTGAATTGTCGTCCGTCTGGTCGTGTCATTTTTTCTCCGTTTTAGTTAGATTTGTTTTGCCAATATTTTGCAGCAGATAACTCTGGTCCCAAGAATCGCCTGCCAAGTTCGGCAAATTGCTGAACATCGCCAGACGAGTAAAACTCGTGCTCGCCCTTGCTAGAAGAACTCACACTACGGGCAATATTGTTTTTCAACAGTGACTCTTGCACAACCAACGCTGTTTCATCGGCACTATTTATGAGCACAACATCTGGTCCCATTATTTGACTAATTACCTCGCTTAAATACGGATAATGGGTGCAACCGAGCAACAGCGCATCAATACCTGCATCACGCACCGGGGCTAATAATTTTTCAGCAAGTTTTGTTACCGCGACACCAGTTGTTTCGTTGCGTTCGACAAACTCAACAAATCCGGGGCATGGTGTTGCAGTCAAAATCACTTGAGGCGAAGCCTTGGCTACAGCACCTTCGTATGCGCCAGACGCAATAGTGCCAGCAGTGCCGATTACTCCAACTTTTTTATTTTTCGTTGCACGAACTACTGCACGCGCACCAGGGTCAACAACCCCAATCACTGGCACGGAAAGTATTGCCTGTAACTCACTCAACGCAAAAGACGCAGCCGTGTTGCACGCCACAACAATCATCTTCACTTTAAAGTCGTGCACGAGACTGTCGGCTATTTCGATTGCGAATCTACGAACATCGGTTGCAGACTTGGGGCCGTATGGATATCGCGCTGTGTCGCCGATGTAAACAAGGTTTTCACTTGGCAATAAGTCAATCAGGGCGCGAGCAACCGTAAGTCCACCAAAGCCTGAGTCAAACATCCCAATCGGGCGATCTGTTTCAACAGGCATGGATTACAACGATACGCCATTTAATGCATCAAGTATTGACTCGATAGTTTCAACAAAAATTTCGGTGAATGCTTTAGGCTCACTGTCGTGCTTGTTGCAACCGTGCTGGCACTTTGTGCTGCAGTGTTACATGCCACTTGGAATATTGCGATCAAACAAACTGGTGACAGATTTCTTGCACTGTGGGCACAATTTGTTTTTGCGGGAAGTGCGGCTTTAGCAGCACTGATTACTTGGTCAGTTGTTTACTCGCCTCCAAACATTGCATGGACATGGTCGATTGCCAGCGGTGTTGGTCATCTACCTTATGTCTTGCTACTGGCTCGCGCATACGACAAGGGTGATTTTTCGGTGACTTACCCAATTGCGCGCGGCGCTGGAGCACTCTACTCTGCAATTTTCGGAGTTCTCATACTTAAAGATGATCTCTCGCCTCTTAGCATGTCCGGAATCGCAGTTGTTATTTTCGGACTTTGGATTCTGACATCTAATCAAAAAATCAAAAATGTTCTGCCGGCACTCGGAGTTGCCGCAACAATTGGTATCTACTCGGTTGTTGATGCCTACGGCGCGCGCAATTCAAACTCGATCGCGTTTGCCTTAAGTGTGTTTGTAAGTGGTGCAACAAGCATTTCAATATGGGCATTACTCACGCGCGCCAAACAACTTCGCACATTTATTCGCTCTTCGTGGAAGATTGCTGCGTTCGGCGGTGCGATGTCACTAATCAGTTATTCGCTAGTTGTATATGCATTCACACTTGCGCCGGTTGGATATGTCGCAACACTTCGCGAAGCAAGTGTGCTGATTGCTGCATTCGCTGGGTGGCGCATGCTTGGCGAAGGAGATCATCGACGCAGATTAATCGCTGCTTTTGTCGTGGTCGCGGGCTTAGTTGTGCTTGTTGCAGGTAGATAATTTTTAACTTACTTTGTTAACACAAATACTCGCGACGCCATTTTGTTGAGTGCGCTGGTTTGCGAATCGCTTCCGCATGTCAGCGCATCAAAAAGCGTCTTTGTACGCATGAAAGTTACTATCAGATTTTGAGTCGGGAACCCCATTGCCGTTTGCCCACATGCGCCAACAGCCTCGAACATATCTAGCGGTGTGTTTTGGTAACGCGGACCGATCCTTGTCTGGGATGTTGCCGAAGTTGATTTTGTTGTTCCCTCACGATTAAGCCACCACAAAAGTCCATAGTTTTGGTTTAGTGCACTTGAAGATGTCCGAGCGTCGTTAACAAATTCGGCTGACAAAATCTGTTTGTTGTTCCATTTTCCGTTTTGCAGATAGAGCTGAACTAGTTTTGCTAAATCACGACAAGAGGTATCCCAAAACGCAAACATAAACATATTCGAGCCACCGTCTTCAGTTAGTTTTGATTTCATCCCAAGCGGAGTCAGTAAATTCTTCTTGGCAAACGACTTGACCGAACCACCCACGGCTCTTTCAAGCACAGTCTCAAGAACTTGCAAAGTCGTATTTGTATATCGCCAGTTCGTTCCTGGAGTTGTCTCTTGGCCAATATTGATTGCAATCTGTTCGTTATCCGCTAATGGATTTCCATTAAAAACTTCTCTGCGACCAGAGGTCATTGACAATAACTGACGAATTGTTATTGACTCACTCGAAGTGCCCTTCCATTCGGTAATAAAGTCAGAGGCTTTTTGATTGATGTTCAATTTCTTTTGTGTTTGGGCGATACCGACCAAAGTCGCAGTTACTGACTTCATTGTCGAAAAACCTTCGGAAAGTGTCTGGGGAGTTCTGCCTTCCCAGTACCACTCACCGACAATTGTTTTACCTTCTTGCACCACCATGCACGATGCTGATTGCGCCCGAACTTCAGCCGCCAAAGCCGCATACTTTGGATTTTCACCTACGGATGTGCGCGGGTAATTGAACTCTGATTCACTTGCTGTCAACGGAAAGTTTGAGTAACCAACGAAAGCTAAAACTGCAATCAAGCAAATTCTGAACCCGTACCGAAACATAATTAAGACTAGTCAATACACAACGTGCTAAAAGTAGATGATTTTTTCCGCTGCTGCTTCAGCTTTGTCTAGATCATCTGTGTATGCGCCAGTTGAGAGATACTTCCATCCACCATCACAAACAATAAACACGATTACTGTTTCGTTCTCTGCATTCAAATCAACTTCGCTAGCAACTTTAAGGGCTCCTGCTAGAGATGCACCCGATGAGATGCCAGCGAAAATTCCACATTCGCGCACCAGACGTCGCGTGCATTCAAGACTTTCGCGCGGTCGTACCACTCGTTTGCGATCAAGAATGCTTCTGCCATGCCACTTGTCAAAAACAGGTGGGATGTAACCGTCGTCTAAATTGCGCAATCCTTCGACCCGCTCGCCAATTGGTGGCTCGACAGCAATAATTTTTATATCTTTATTTTTTTCTTTCAAGTATTTTCCGACACCCATTAATGTCCCAGTCGTGCCGAGACCCGCAACAAAGTGCGTCACTTCCGGGCAATCGCGCCAAATTTCAGGTCCAGTAGTTTCATAGTGCGCAATTGGATTTGATTCGTTTTCATACTGGTGCAAAAAACACCACTCGGGATGTTGCCTCGCCATTTCTTCTGCGCGGCGAACTGCACCGTTGGAACCTTCAGCACCCGGCGTAACAATTATTTCGGCACCGAAAACTTCAAGCATCTGTCGACGTTCGATCGAAACATTGTCTGGCATCAAAATCGTGATCGGATACCCCTTGAGTTGGGCGATAGCAGCGAGAGCAATTCCGGTGTTCCCAGAAGATGGTTCGATGAGTCGTTGACCATGAGAAAGTTTGCCGTTCTTTTCAGCTTGCTCAATCATCGACTTTGCGATTCGATCTTTAACCGATCCAAAAGGGTTTTGGTTTTCTAGTTTTGCCAACAACCGCACTCGTGGGCTCGGTGACAAATTAGAAACATCAACAAGTGGCGTATTGCCAATTAAGTTAAGAACGTTCTCTAAGATGACCATTGCCTCAGGATACCTGACTAATTCAGTCGGATTTATCACTGTGACGCTAAACCACAGGGTTCATAGCGATTTTTAGGCTGGGATTATTCGACTTTCAGATATTTGTCCGTCAACAATTCGGTAACTGCGAATCTCAGGCGCGTCACGCTTTAAGCCAATAATTACAAAATGCCATTGCGGATCTGGCGCCTGAGCCACATCGGTCGGACTCGGGTATGGCTCGGTATGCGTGTGGCTATGCACCACCCCAATGATTGCCAGCCCGCGTTCTTCGGCGTCGCGCTCAATCCGCAGATGATCTTTCGGATCAACCGTGTAAATAATTTTACTTTCAGCCATATTTCGGCAAGCTTTAAACTCGCGTGCGATATCACTACCCCACTCGCCGATCAAAAATCCACAACACTCAAGTGGATTTTCAGTCATTGCTAACGCCGTGATTTGCTCGAGTACAGAAGTTGGTATTGCTATTTGCGACTCAGGTTTTTGATTCAACATTGCTTCAAAATGCTACAGGTACGCTTGAACAACAATATGAAACATGCGCTACGAAATTAATGCTGTGAAAAAAGATGCTCCTGAGATAATTGCCAGCAACCGTAAAGCACGGCATAACTACACAATTGTCGATGTGATCGAAGCTGGGATTGTGTTGCACGGTAGCGAAGTCAAAAGTTTGCGCGAGGGACAAGTCCAAATTGCCGAAGCCTACGCACATGTGATTCATGGTGAAATGTGGCTTGAAGGCGTTCATGTCGCCGTTTATAGATTTAGCCACGGCGTTGGTTCGCATGAACCGATGCGCTCACGAAAACTTTTATTACATCGTGAACAAATTCGCAGATTGCAGGAGCGTATGGCTAAAGAGCGCCTGACACTTGTGCCACTCTCTATGCTCCTCAAAAATGGTCGTGTGAAAGTCGAACTTGCGCTAGCCAAAGGTCGGCAAAAAGAGGATCGCCGTCAGGCAATCGCAGAAAAAGAATCAAAACTTGAGATGCGTCGCGAAGCAGGGCGTCAGCGCAAAGGAACTAGTACTCAACCCGGTGGCCGTTCATCGCGTCGCGATGAAGACTAATTATTTATTTAAATAACTAGCTATTTTTCTGCGCTTCAAGCAGTGGCTTGAGCACCGTGAACATTTCTTCAGCGATTTTCTTATTACCAATCTCGTCTAAGTGCGCCCAATCAATAAACGGAGTTGCATCTAAATCGTCTAAACCTTTAGTGAAATTTTCAATCTTGTTATCAGGTGTTGCAATTTTTTCAAAATAGTTCTGAATAATTTTCATATCAGACCACCGTTTATTACTTTTAGTCGCGTCCACTCCGCCTTTGAAGGTCACCCAATTAGGTTGCAAAATATGGACAAACTTTGCGCCGTTACTTTTTACATAATCACGCGCAACAAGGTCGTAACTTAACCAAATATCTGCAACCTGTTTCTCTGCCTCCGTACTTAGAAATATTTTGTCTACACCTCGACTATCCAGAAAACCTGAAATTAAAGTTTTTGCAAGAAGGGACTTTTTATCAAAGAATTCAGCAAATTTTGTAAGCTGCTTGCCAGGCAAAATTGCATTTTTTGATTCTAAACCTTTTCTGAAAACAGTGTTTAAATCGTTAACCCCATCGTAAAACAGCACAATATCGCTCGGTCCCAAATCAGTAATTGTCTTCAGAGTCTCAAGTTGACTCTTGATTCGAACACCTGGAATCCCGTAATTAAAAACATCCACCGAAAACCCCGCACCTAGAACCGTCTTTTGTAATTCGCTAGGGATTGTCATTGAATCTGGAACTTCGGCGCAAAAAATAGTTGAGCCCCCAAATACAAAAACTCGATTATGTCGACGATCCGTATTACCAATAGTTACACGGCGACCGTTCTTAATTTTAATATAAGAGCCATCAAAGTCTTTGAGAACTACAGTCTGACCAAATGAATCTACTAAATTTTTATTAACAAAATAGTATTCTTGATTTGGTCCCATTTTTGATTCACTATCCATGCTTGCCACCTCAGCGCGGATAAAAAAATCCTTTGTTCGGAGCTGAATAAACTCTTTACTGTCAAATCGCACGCCCGATTGGATATTCGGATTTCCTTCGACACTCTCAGACAGCCGGAAAGGAAGTTCGATCAACGAAAATAGAGTCACAAAAAGGACTAAGTTAGCTCCAATAATTTTAATAAGTCTAAAATTTGACTTCGGGCGCAAGAGTATAAAACAAATTATGAATACCCAAATCAGCAAAAATATCGAATCTGTGCTGAATCGATTTAAAAACACGAAAGCTAGTGCAATAAGTGAAGTCTTGATTAACCACTTGTTTAATCGCGCTGGAGACAGACGATTAATTGCAACTAAAATCAACAATGTAATCCCCGAATACAAAGGCATTTTGTTGTAGCCACCCATTGAATACAATTTTGGAACTGCGATGAGGATTGACAAAACAAAAAGTTTAAAAATTCTGTCTTTATTTTGGCTAACTTCAGGGACTTGCACAGAAAATATACTAATAGAACCAGACACGAAACCTAATTAGTTAGTTAACCTTGCTCCATACTTTTACTCAATAGTGGCTTGAGCACCGTGAACATTTCCTCGGCAATTTTCTTGTCGCCGACTTCGTCTAGATGTACCCAGTCAAGAAATGGGGTGTCAGTAAGACTGTCTAGTCTGTCAGTAAAGTCAATGATTCCTGATTTTTGAGTTGCATTGTTCTTAAATATTTCCTGGATTACTCGCATATCTGAAAATCTTCTGTCTTCTGATTTACCTTCACTCAATTTTTTATAGGTAAGCCAATTGGGTTGTAAAATATGGACAAAGTCGGCGCCTGTTTTTTGAACGAGTTCGCGGGCAAGTTCTTCATATTTCAGCCAAGTATCAGAAATGTATTGTCTAGCGTCCGAGTCAAGATATTCGTTTGCTACACCAATGTTGTCGACATAGGCCGAAATCGATAGGTGTTTAAAAAGTGAGGATCGCTTTTCTACGGCAAATGAGAAACTATTTAGTTGTCGCCATGGCGCCTGATTCTTGTGCCTATCCAAGCCTTCTTCGAAAACTCTAATCAGATCATTGACCCCGTCGTAAAAAACTACAATATCGCCCGGCCCGAGATCCGGAACGTTTTTCAATATGTTGAACTGATTTTCAATTCTGAGTCCAGGTATGCCGTAGTTCAAAACATCAAAATCAAAATTATTTTTAAGAATTAATCGCTGAAGCTGACTCGAACTAGTCAATAGATCCGGAACCTCGGCACAAAAAACCGTAGAGCCACCAAAAACTAAAACTCTGCGTTGCCGCAAACCATTAGAGCCAACTGTGACTCGTCGCCCATCTTTGATTTTAATGTACGAACCGTCAAAGTCGCCAATAGTTATTAAATCACCAGAAGATTTAATTAACTCTCCATTGGCAAAATTGTATTCATCAAGCGGGCTATACGAATTATTTGCTTTACTCAAAGAATTTGCATCTTGGTAATATCTTTTTGATTGCCATTTAACAAACTCGGGATTTGATTTCTGTACTATTTCGGTATTTTCAGTCACGCGAAGTGTTACTTCGATTACAGAAAACAACATCGCAAAAATTATTAAGTTTGTTCCAAAAATTCGCAATCGCTTAAATTTTGACTGTTGCTGCAATACTGCAAAACTAATTAAGAAAATCCACCCAATCCAAAACAATGCACTTGGCTCAAAATTGGTCATTGGTAATAAACAAAGAGAGACAACAAATGCCTTTGCGTACCATGGGCTCAATTTTCTGTGAGAGACTTTACTCAACGCCACTAAAATCAGGAACGATAATCCCGAATACATGCTCATCGAGATGACGCTCGACATCGAGTACAACTTTGGAATCGGGATCAAAAACGAAACCAAGAAGTACTTGGAGTATTTATTCAGGAAAAGCGACAAAGTTATAGCCTATTTTTTCTTAGCGTCAAGCAGTGGCTTAAGAACTTTAAACATTTCTTCAGCGATTCGCTGGTCACCAATTTCATCGAGATGTGACCAATCAACAAACGGAGTCTTGTCAAGCGAATCTAAAGTATTTCTAAAATTAATAATTTGGCTTGATGGCGTTGCGGATTCTGCAAAATAACGTTGAATAGTCTGCATATCTGACCATCGTTTTCTAACCCCACTCGCATTGCTCCCTTGTTTGTAAGTCAGCAAATTTGGTTGCAAGATATGAACGAATTTGGCACTTTTGCTTTCTACATATTCTCTAGCGAGTTTGTCAAAAGCAAACCAATCATCAGCGACTTTTTGTCGTGCTTCGGAGTCAAGAAAATCCTGTCTAACACCTGGACGCTCAATGTAACTTGATGGCGACAAATATCGCATCAACCATGAGCGATTTTCTACTTCGTTTGCCACTTTTCCTATCTGTCGCCATGGGGATTTTTGATATCGCTGCGCCAAAGCATCTGTATAAATTCTGTCTAGATCGTTGACTCCGTCATAAAACACAACCGTGTCTTCTGCTCCGAGATCTGAAACTGTTTTCAATATATTAAATTGAGTTTCTATGCGAATCCCTGAAATTCCAAAATTTATGACATCAAATTCATAACCATTTTCAAGAGCTAGCTTCTGCAATTGACTTGTGATAGTCATTGAATCTGGAACTTCGGCACAAAAAATTGTTGAGCCACCAAAAACCAATACTCTTTTTTGACGCATCCCAGTTGAGCCGACAGTGACTCTGCGACCGTTTTTGATGTTGATGTAATCGCCATCAAAGTCTTTAAGCGTGACCAACTCATCTACGGACGAAATTTCGTCCAGTACTTTTCCGTATTCTTCACCTGGACCGAATACTTTCATATTTTCTTTGACTTTTGCTTTTGCGTCAACATAGGCTTTTTGATAGAAACTTTTTTGATCAAGCCTGACGAAGCCAAATTGGTCTTCTGGTTGTTTACGGCTGATATCCGCAAAATGAAATGGTGCCTCTAACAGCGAGAATAATGACAGCAGCACGATGCAGTTAGTTGAAACGATTCTCAAAATTCTCAGATTTGATTTTGGTTTTAATAGAACAAAACAAATCATCCAAATCCACACAACCCAAACAAACGTGAATAATTCAAACTTGGCAGAAAGCAACAACTCAAAATTTGTAACAATCCAGAAACTAAGTGAAACTGCGAACGCACTCACCAGCCATTGTCTCTTTGTGTTGCTTATTCTTAGTTTGACCAATGTTAAAAATAACAGCGCCAATGCCGAGTACAAAACTATCTCTTTAAGCCCACGGCGGTAATACATCGCTGGAAACGAAGACAGAATCGCGACGAAACTTGATCGGGTTAAAGATCTAAGTTCAAAAGATTTCATAAAAATGCTGCGAAGCGTAAATAGATTACTACGCTCGGCGCCGTAATTTACGTTAACTTTACGATCGATGTCTAAATAAGTAGGCGACTAATCACGCGTGACTTTCAACTGTCTAACGCGCGCGCTATAGCACTTGCACCGCATTTCTTGAAAGCGAATAAATACGACGGGTATATGTTGCGCAACAACAACGCCAAAATTACGGGTACAACTATCGACGTACCTGCGGTGAAATAGGTTGTACCTTTGACATGTGCAAATCTACGACTACGTTGATGAGGGTCTTGGACATTCGTCCTATTTAATAGACATCGGCGACGGTACAGTTGCGATCGTCGACCCACCAAGGTTTGCAACTGCTCACGAGACACTTGCTAAGCAACTTAAGTCGCAGATCAAGTGGACATTTGATACACATTCACATGCCGATTATGTGACGGGAAGCCCACGGCTGGCATTGCAAGTCGGTGCTACTTTCGTTGCGCCTGCTGCTTCGCACCTCGAGACTGCGCATCAACCTGTTACGGACGGTAACTCAATCGATCTTGGAAATAACCTAAGCATGACAGCAATAGCAACATCTGGTCATACTCCCGATCACCATTCCTACATCCTTAAACAATCCGGTGTACCGGTGGCATTATTTTCAGGTGGCTCACTAATGGTCGGCACAATCGGGCGCACAGATCTTTGCGGTCCAGAACTCACCGAGTCATTGGCCCACGAAATGTTTCATTCATTACGTCGTTTCGACGACTTGCCCGACAGCTTAAACGTCTACCCGACTCACGGCGCCGGTTCGTTCTGTTCAGCACCTGGGTCATCAGAGCGCATCACAACTCTTGGACACGAGCGCGTTTCAAACTCGCTATTCGCGCTAAAGGATCAGGATTTATTTGTTGAGCAACTAATCAACGGCTTCGGCACCTTTCCTATTTATTTCAACCGTCTCCCCGAGCTCAATCGCCTTGGGCCAAACCACTATGAAGCGCTTCCGCTTTTATCTCAACTTGATCCTGCTCAAGTTGAAAGTCATCTCAAACAAGGCGGTGTCGTAATTGACGTTCGTTCATCTGCGGCATTCGCCGATGGACACTTGGCTGGTTCGATTTCGATTGCATTACGGCCGGTGTTGGCAAGCTGGCTTGGTTGGATTATCAAACCCGATCAGCCAATAGTTTTCGTAATGGACGACGATCAAGATAGCGCTGAACTTGTGCGTCAATGCTTCGACATCGGTCACGAACGTTTGGTTGGCGAACTCACCTTCGGAATCAAAGGCTGGACAAATTCAGGTCGATCTGTTGAGAAAATCAAATTCGTTGAAGTGTCTGAAATGGTTGGGCAGATTATCGATGTCCGCCAATCCAACGAATATCACTTGGGACATGTACCCACAGCGCAGAACATCGAACTCGGCTCAATCGCTCATGCAGAGATACCTAGTGGAGCATTAACAATTATGTGTGGACACGGTGAGCGCGCAATGACCGGTGCCAGCATTCTCGCTAAACATGGCCGCACAGATATCGTCGTGCTAAATGGTGGATCAGATACATGGTCTGCAGCGACAGGCATTCAATTAGAGACTGAATAATGAGCGAAGTACCAACAATAGCCCCATTGCAACTTGGCGTAAAAGAGAACTTAGCTCAGTTCTCTATATTGGTCGGCGTCAACGCACTCGTGGGCGGCATGATCGGACAAGAGCGAACTGTGTTGCCATTGCTCGCAAAAATTGAATTTGGTCTAACAGCATTCACCGCGAGTCTTACATTCATCGTTGCTTTTGGTGCGGTGAAAGCGATAACGAATTTTTTCGCTGGCACACTTTCAGATCGACACGGTCGTAAACCTGTACTGATTGCTGGCTGGCTGATCGGTTTGCCTATTCCATTAATTATTATCTGGGCCCCGACATGGGGGTGGATCGTTTTTGCGAATGTGTTACTTGGCATCAATCAAGGTCTCACATGGTCGACAACAGTGATAATGAAAATTGACCTTGCTGGGCCGAAACAACGAGGTTTCGCAATGGGATTAAATGAGGCCGCAGGCTACGGTGCAGTCGCAGTTACTGCCTTGGCAACGGGCTATATCGCCCAGCACGCAGGCCTTCGCCCTGAACCGTTTTTTCTTGGCATCGCTTACGTTGGGCTTGGCCTCGGTATTTCTTTTTTCTTTGTAAGAGAGACGCGTGCCTATGCCCATTACGAGGCAAGCAATCGTGCCACAACTAACGACACGCATAAACAATCTCTTTCGACAAAAGAAATATTTATCCTGACGTCGTTTCGAGACAAAGCATTGTCGTCGTGTTCGCAAGCTGGCCTCGTCAACAATCTCAATGATGGTCTTGCCTGGGGCCTGTTCCCGATATTTTTTCTCGCTGCCGGGCTGTCAATTAGCCGAATCGGAATTCTCGCCGCGCTATACCCCGCAGTTTGGGGGCTCGGTCAGCTCTATACCGGCGCACTTTCTGACCGCATCGGCCGCAAGCCACTGATCGTCGGGGGCATGATTGTCCAAGCATTGGCGATCGCGTGGATTGGCGCAACTTCTAGTTTTACAACCTGGGCAGTTGGTGCGGTTCTACTCGGCGCAGGGACTGCAATGGTATACCCAACACTTCTTGCTGCGATTGGTGATGTTGCCAACCCAACATGGCGCGCTCGCGCCGTTGGTGTCTACAGATTGTGGCGTGACAGCGGGTTCGCAGTCGGGGCACTTCTGGCTGGAATCCTTGCCGACTTAGTCTCAATCACTGCAGCTATTTATGCAGTCGCTGCATTGACTGGATTGTCGGGTATTGTCGTTGCAATACGCATGAACGAAACCCATCTACGATGAGCTCGAATGAATCCATCGAACAAGAGCGGAATTCGATTGCTAAAATTCTCGCCGAAGCAAGGCGGTCACTGTTGCGAGTCACGCCAGAAATGTTGTCTGGCGAACGAGAAAATGGAACTCTAATTGTAGATATCCGTCCAGTTGAACAACGTCAGCGCGATGGAGACCTGCCTGGCGCAATCGTGATTGACCGCAATGTTCTCGAATGGCGACTCGACCCAAGTAGCGAACATCGAATACCACAAGTGACCGGCTACGACATTCGCATCGTGGTTGTTTGCAACGAGGGGTACAGCTCGAGTCTCGCCGCTGCCGTACTTCAAAAACTCGGATTGCACCAAGCCGTCGACATGATCGGTGGCTACCAAGCATGGCTCGCCATTAACTAGGGTCAAGCAGATTCGTCAGCGAGCGGCGTTTTTCGGGTATCTCTGCAAGGTCGAGTGCGTCGTCAATCAAAATCCGTTAACATAATGCAACACTCATGTCGTAGACTTTGGTCGTTACGTAAGTTCAAAGGGGCTGACAGGTTTCGACGTCAGATTCGTTGTTCGAGCGTGCGACCCGAGTTGCTCAGACTCGTAAAACGGGGCAAAAAAATAACTGCCAACAAGCAGTTCGCTCTCGCCGCTTAATTGCGGTAGGAGAGCAACCGTGAGCCGCAAGGTCGCACGGGGCCAATTCACCGCAGCCCGGCAACAGAAGCGGGGAATG
>CAMAWU010000038.1 GCA_945862025.1 Ferrithrix thermotolerans DSM 19514
ATCAGCTTTCTCGTGGTCAGAAAGTTGTGACCAATTGAGCACGCGAATACCGAATAGTTCAAGTTGCGGGAGAATCTCATCTGTCCATATTTTTTCTTGACGCTGAACGAAATCTTGTGTGCGCTCTTTTATCTCTTGAAGTTGTTCAAGCGGAGACCGACCGTCCGGAGTTCTGGTTGAAATCTCTCCAGCAACTTGGTCTTTGAGTGCCGCGACACGAATTTGATAGAACTCATCAAGGTTCGAAGAGCAAATTGATAAAAATCGACACCGCTCTAACAGCGGAACATTCTCGTGACTGGCGAGCGCAAGTACCCGATCATTGAAGTCAAGCCAACTCAATTCGCGATTTATGAATCTAGATTCGATGTCTTCAGCGTACGAATTGACCGAAGTTCGATAAGCCGCCGACAATCTATTTAGCCAAGAAGTCACTTAGATTTCACCTCAGCGACATCGATTATCCAACGTTTGGCAATTGCCTATTCGGCTGGTGTTGCTGGGGCGACTTCTGCGTTTGCGGCAACTGGATAGCCAAGTTCCCATTCAATGCTGATTCGTTCGCGCTCGGCATCTTTGCTGACACGCTCTTGATTGCGACGAAATTGTGGATCGTTTCTTGGCAAAAGAATTAAACGGGCCAAAACTCGTGCTCGAAACTCTTCAAGCATATTCTGATCGCCATAATCACCGTAAACCTCCCAATGAGGTGACACTGAACCGAGAAAAACTATACGAGCATGACCACGCGGTGGTTCATTTAAAGGTGTCTGTTCAGCAAAGTTTGTCATTTTTTTGTTCTCAGTTTCTTTATATTTCGCCGTATGAATTTTTAATCCTACCGTCAAACAATCCTCTTCTAAGATGGGTGGTTGTGTGGTCTAAATCAGATGAAATCATTGCCGCATTAGATATCGGTACAAATAGTTTTCACCTTGTCATCGCCAAACCAGTTGCCACTGGATTTGAGGTAGTAACAAATCAAAAAGAAGTAATTCGACTTGGCCACGGTTCCGGTGATATGAAACAACTCGACCAAGACGCAATGCATCGTGGTATCGCCTCGTTGAAACGGATGCGCGAAATATCTGAGGTTCATAATGCCAAACTTCGGGCAGTAGCAACTAGCGCGGTTCGCGAGGCCGAAAATCGCGATGATTTCATCAAACGAGCCCGAAAGGAAGCCGGTGTTGAAATTGAAGTCATTTCAGGAATTGAAGAAGCTCGACTGATCCATCTTGGGGCGAGGCATGCAATTGGTGTTGGCGACCAGCAGATATTGCTTTGCGATATCGGTGGAGGTTCAACCGAAATTGTTGTTGCAACTGGCGACAAAATTTTACTTTCTCGAAGTTTCAAACTCGGTGCAGTTCGATTAACAGACAGATTTTTTGGATCCGATGCTCTACATCCGAGCGCCGTGAGTGGTTGCCGCAAATTCGTTCGTTCAATGCTGGCGACTATCGAACCGGCTGTCAAGCAACTAGGTTTTGAAATCGGAGTCGGCTCATCTGGCACCGTTGAAGCAATCGCCAAACTCATTGCACAACAAAATCAAGAGGCCGAGCCAAAATCTTTTAATCGCTACGAGTTTTCAACCCAAGACGTAACCAAGATTCTTGATTTGATCGCAGATCTACCAACTATTAAGCAGCGCGAAAAAGCTCTCGGCCTCGACTCATCGCGCGCGGAAATTATTTTGGCAGGCGCAATAATTTTAGAGGGGATTGCGCTATCTTTTGGAGTTACAAGTTTTGTCTACTCTGAATATGCATTACGCGAAGGCGTATTGTTTGACACGCTGCAACGCCAAGATTTACTTGACCACCCAGATGGTGTTGACCCTGCGACACACAGTGTTCGACAACTTGCGGACCGTTGTGATGATCGACCTGCACACGGTATGAATGTTGCCAAAATTGCAAACTCGCTTTTTGAAAACTTACACAAGCGACTGAATCTTGATACGGCCTGTCAGCGATATTTGGAAGCAGCGGCATTACTAGCCAATGTCGGCGTAGTTGTATCTCACTCGAAGCATCATCTGCACTCATATTATGTAATTCGCAACTCAGAACTGGTCGGACTAACTGACCGCGAGATCGAAATAATTGCACAGGTTGCTCGATATCACCGCAAGAGTGTGCCCAAAGAATCGCATCCCGAATTTGCCTTGCTGTCAGATACGGATAAACATATTGTGCGATCACTTGCTGGGTTGTTGAGAATTGCAATCGGACTAGATCGCACACAAGATGGCAGAATTAAAAAGGTCACTACAAGAGCAGAAGACGAACAACTTCTGATTTTTGTTAAGGCTTCAGCAAAATTCGATTATGAACTAAATCTTTATGCGGCAAATGAAAGACGTGGTCTTCTTGCAGATGTGATTGGAACGAAAGTTAAAATCGTCGCAATAGAGTAAAACTTTTTAACGACCCACCAAGCAATGGTTGGTCGTTAAAAAAAGATTTACTTGGTATCAGTTTTTGGAGTTTCGTCTTTTTTGGCTTCAGCAGCACCTTCAGCGAGACCCTTTTTGAGTTCGCTTTGAGCCTTGCCTAAGTTACGAGCGATATTTGGAAGGCGTTTGCCCCCAAATAGCACTACGACGAGCAAAATAATGATCCAAATTTCAGGTCCGTTGAACATACCTGAACTCTAGCATCGTTGCCCAAAAGTGCGCTAAAACTTATGGATGCTTGAATGCGTAATAAACATCAGTGAAGGTCGGCAAATTGATGCAATTGAACAGATCCGACGCGCCCTTGGACATGATGTTTTAGACATCCATAGCGACTATCACCACCATCGCAGTGTGTTCACAACTGTTGGCGCAAATACACCCCACAAACTTGCCGAACTCTGTAGCAAAGAATTTGACCTGTCTAAACATCTTGGAGTTCACCCGCGAATTGGAATTATTGATGTCGTACCCTTCGTGCCACTTGAAGACTCAACAATTGAACAGGCGATAACGGCGCGGAACGAATTCGCCGAATTCGCCGCGAGCAAATTAGGAATTCCAAGTTTTGTATATGGCCCAGAGCGTGATTTACCAGAAATTCGAAAACGAGCATTCTTGGATCTTGAACCAGACTTTGGACCCAAAAAAGCGCATCCGACGGCTGGCGCGATCTGTGTTGGAGCGCGACAAATCCTTGTTGCGTACAACGTTTGGCTAAAGAATTCAACTATCGAAGATGGTCGCCGAATTGCTCGTGAACTACGGAGCCGCGAAGTGCGAACTTTAGGACTACAACTTGGTGATGAGATACAAGTAAGCATGAACTTGATTGCGCCAGATTTGGTTGGCCCGGCATTCGTTTTTGACGAAATTGCGAAACGTGCAGAGATTGATCGTGCCGAGTTAGTCGGTCTCGTGCCAGCACGAGTGTTGACTCAAATCGCAAAATCACGATGGGCTGAATTGGATCTGAGCAAAGAAAAAACTATTGAATGGTGTCTAGCCGCACGCAACCGCGCGATACAAAATCTTGATTGAAAACTAGAACTAGTTAATTAAAAACTTAAGCGGTTGCAGTGCCACGAGTATTTTGTGCGCGTTGACGACGCAAACGACGACGTTCGCGCTCAGATAATCCGCCCCAAATGCCGAATTTCTCGCCATTTTCAAGGGCATATTCAAGACAGTCATTCTTGACTACACAACCACGGCAAACTTCTTTGGCCTCACGGGTTGATGCCCCGCGCTCTGGAAAGAAAAGGTCAGGATCAACACCCAAGCAGTTGGCTTCGTCTTGCCACGCATGGTCACTACTTGATGATTTATTTGAACGAAAATCCAATTTTTTCCCCTAAATAATTGCTCCGTGTTAGCGCACAGGTTGTGTCGCACTAGCACCTCTATAACTACACAGGTGTAATTTAGCAACAAATCAGGGAAAATGCAAATATAACTCAGCCGGCGCGACGAGAACCCCCGTGTCGAGAAAGTTGTCGCTTGTGTTCGATGAAATCAACAAGCAAATATTCACCAAGATTTTCTGGGCTCGTAAAAAATGCTCGACCGTGATTAATCGCCGTAATTTGCTCAATGAACGCTTGCAACGCGTGCGACGCGTCAAGCATAAAAGTGTTTATTCGTATGCCTTCGCGGGTTGCCCGCATCACTTCACTCAAAGTTGCTTCAATAGTTTCACGAACTGGTGGGTAATTGAAAAACACTTCCCCAGATTTAGAAATATGTGCTGTCGGCTCGCCATCGGTGATCATAATTATTTGCTTAGTGCCACTCTGGCGAGCCAACATCTTGCGAGCCAACATAAATCCATGCTGCATATTGGTGCCGTAGACAAAATCCCAGGAAACTTCTGGCAATTGCTGTGGTGCCAATTCTCGCGCTACCTCGCTAAAACCGACAATACCCAAATAGTCGCGCGGAAACTGTGTGCTCATTAAGGAGTGCAACGCCATTGCAACTTTCTTCGCAGGAAGAAAATAATCTCGCATCGGCATTGACAACGAAAGATCAAGCATCAACACCGTTGATGACCGAGTCAGGTGTTCTGTTTGTTCGATTTCAAAATCATCAGCCGACAATTTGAGTGGAATTGTTGCACCTTGTCGCTGGAGTGCGTTACGCAGAGTCCGCTGCAGATCTAATTGAAACGGGTCACCGTATTCGTAAGGCTTTGTATCGTAAGTTCGCTCGTGTCCGACACCGAGTCGCTCAACTTGATGCTGACCGAGTCGATCTTTTTCAAGCGAGCCGAATACATCGCGTAACGCATTGGCACCAATTTTGCGTAATCCCCGAGGAGTAAGTTCGAGTTTCCCTTCGACCTGATCAATCAGCCCTGCATCTTTTAACTTCTTGGTTAGTTGAGACATTTGCTCGAGGGACCTTGCTGCGTCTTCGCCCAACATTTGGCGAACCCGGTCTAAATCAGCCTCTGCTAGTGCGGTCGGCGAGGAGGCATTACGCAACAAATTATCTAATTGATCGAGATCACCAAGTTCTTGCATTGACTGCATCGCCTGACCAAAACCCATTGGGTCATCGCCTGTGAATTCGTGGGACTGACCCCAGCCCTTTTGCGGAAACATTCCTTGAAGTCTTTGTGCAAGTTGATCCATTTGCCAGCGCAAATCCATATCGCCTAAAAGCTTTTCGCTAAGTTGACGCATCTGCTCGCGTTGTTCTGGGGTCATTGAATTCAACATTGCTTGGGCATTTGCCATGCGTTGCGCCATAATTTCAAGCAGTTCATCCAGCGTTTGAGGATTCTCAGGGAAGAAATCGCCGAAATTCTTCATGAACTGATCAAACGCGGGTTCGTCACCTCGTTCGCGAGATTCAAGCATCTCGTTAAGGGCAGCCATCATGTCCTTCATTCGCTGCATATCTTGCGGAGTGAGATTTTCAACTGCACCAGACATTTGATCAAGCATCTGTTGCATCATCTGTTGACGAAGTTTTTCAAGAAGTGCTTCAAACCGTTGTCGCGCAGCGTCCGATTGAAAATCGTAATGTTCTAGTTCGCTGATTTTTCCCGCTAGATCGCTTGGCAACATGTCCAGGCGAAAATTATGTTGTTGCGCAGATTCTTTGGCCACTTCTGCACGACGCTGGTCACCAGATTTCTCGGCAGACTTGAGGGCATCGTCGATTGCGTGCCGCTCTTCATCTACTAGGTCGTCGAGTTCAGCGGCAATTTCGCTATAGACACCGCCGAGATCACCACGGTCTTTAATTTCTTCGCGACGCTCGCGTAATTTTTGCATCATTTCACGAAGTCCCATTAATTGTTCTCCGCGTTCGTTGCGCATGCCTTCTTGCATCAGACGACGAAGCGCAGCATTAACATCACCGTGATAGAGAAGGTCGTCCGTTATTTCGTCGACGATGCTCTGAGAATCAAACTCGAATCCGCGCTGTGTCCCATCCCATCGCGAATAATTAAAGCGAGCAGTCATAAGCGCACGCTAGTACCGACAGCCGTAGACTGATAACTCGTATGAGATTTCCACGCACATTCATTTTCGTGGATCTATCGGGTTTCACAAACTATGTTGAAACTAAGGGTGATCGTAAGGCGACCAAGCTGCTGGCCGAATTTCGAACGGTAGCCCGTGCAATTGCTTCAGAACGCGGTGTTCGAATTGACAAATTTCTTGGCGATGGACTGATGGCAGTTGCCGTTGAACAAGTTGAAGGAATCACCTTTGCAATGGAGCTAGATCGCCGGGCTGAAACTGTTTGCGCACCGCTGAAACTGCGCATTGGAATTGCCACAGGCGACACGATGCTGTTTGAAGGCGACGACTATATTGGTCGCGCACCAAATCTTGCGGCAAGACTTTGCGATTCAGCGACCGATATCGGAGTGCTGATTCCGACTGATCAGGTTGTCAATCTTCCGCAAGGGGTTCAAGCCCTGCCGCATGAAGCAATGACATTGCATGGATTTGCAGATCCGGTTGATGTTTCTGTTCTAGTCGGTCAACCAGTTATCGCTGAACGAAACGACACAAGCGAAATTTGGACGCAGAGACCGAACTAGTAGCTAATTTTTTGCACGGTAAACAGCCCGACCGGCTGTGGCGTCTTTGTTTAATCTCTTTGAAAGATGCAAGCCTTCAAGCACAAACTCGATAGCACTTGCAATCACTGCCGGAGACTCATCTCCATTTATTAGACCGTTCACGGCAACTCGTAGCGAAGGCATTTTGTCGAGCAACGACACAAAATCTGCAGATGCGATATCTTCACCAGTTTGTACGACAACTCCTTCGTTGAACTCTTCAGTGACTTGACGAAGATTTTCTAAATTGCTGTGCTGTTTAAAAACCTGCAGTACCGCACCGCGCACGAGTTGTTGAAAGATCCGACCCTCGCGACCGTCTTCAACAGCATCGATTTCAATTTTGCCAGCAGTTGATGCCACGAGCGCATCAAGATCACAGACTCGCGGAGCGACCACAGTTTCGCCGGCATGTAACGCTCGCCGAACTGCATTTGCGCACAACAATTCTTGATTGCTTGTAGTTAATCGCACGCTCACACCACTGCGTTGATTGACCTGACTATTGGCGCGAGCCAGGTGACTTATCGTGGCAATAATTTCTTCCATAAATCTTGGAATTTGAACTTGGACTGTGCCGATACTTGCTGTTCGTGACTCTTGGCGGACAACAGCAATCTCAGTTTCAATATCAAGTGGATAGTGGGTTCGGATTTGACTGCCGAATCGATCTTTGAGTGGAGTAATAATTCGTCCACGATTTGTATAGTCATCGGGGTTGGCTGAGGCAACCAACATAATGTCAAGTGGCAAACGAATTTTGTATCCACGAATTTGGATATCGCGCTCTTCGAGGACATTCAGCAAACCAACTTGAATTCGCTCAGAGAGATCTGGCAATTCATTAATTGCAAAAATACCACGATTGCAACGCGGAACTAAACCATAATGCAAAGTCAACTCATCGCTGAGATAGCGGCCCTCTGCAACTTTGATCGGGTCTACTTCGCCGATCAAGTCGGCGATAGATGTATCTGGTGTTGCAAGCTTCTCGCCGTATCGCATGCTTCTGTGCACCCACGAGATTGGTGTGGCATCGCCCTGTTGGGCAACTAGTTCACGCGATTGACGCGACACTGGCGCGTAAGGGTCATCGTTGATTTCGCTACCTGCAACAATTGGCATCCACTCGTCGAGTAAAAATATAAGTGAGCGAATCATTCTCGTCTTGGCCTGACCACGTTCACCAAGAAACACAATGTCGTGACCTGCAAGTAAAGCGTTTTCAAGTTGTGGCATTACTGTTTCTTCAAAGCCGAGCACACCAGCGAATAATTCTTGACCCGCCGAAATTCGGTCAACAGAATTCTTGCGGACTTCTTCTTTAATTGTGATCGACTTCCACCCTGATTTTTTTAATTCACCAAGAGTTTTTGCGAGGTTTGCGGGGGCAACAAGTTCAGTCATGTGCACGACATTAGTTGGACTACTTCAATTTTGACTAGCCGACCCAGTTCAATACTCGTCACACGGCTTATTTGCCAGCTTTGGACGTCGCAGTCTTAGGATTCGCAGTCTTAGGATTCGCAGTCTTAGGATTCGCAGTCTTAGGATTCGCAGTCTTAGAACCAGTGTTTGGCTTGACACCAGAGCCAGTGTTAGTTGCACCAGCGCTAGTTGAGCCACCTTGCACTGAAACAGTCTTTTTTGGTGATGCCGAAACATCACCATTTTTGTCGACAACAACAACCTGGAAGGTGTTCGCCCCACCTGGATTGTCTGAAACCTTGATCGCAGCAGCAGCAGCGGCTGGCACAGTGCTGACAAGGATTCCGTTACGGTAAATGTTGACTGTTGCGCCAGCTTTAGCTGTCACTTTAAATGTCACTGCATTACCAACTGCTCGAGCGGTCGCCGCGGCTGGCCGAGTGTCAATTGGTAACGGTGGCAACGGTTGACCAAGTGTTGGACGATTTAAATTATCGCCGTTTGAAGTTTGGAACCCTGTCGGAAAACCATTTGGAATTATTGGTGTACCTGCACCAGTTGGCAGAACATTCGGAATGTTTGGAATGACACCGTTTAAATTCGGCAACGACGTAAACGTATTGACAGGAATCAACGATCGAATTAGAACAGTCGTCGTAGTTGCACGGCTGCTGCTGCCGCCACCGCCACCGCCGCCACCACCACCACCGCCACCGCCACCACCAGATGATGGCGCCGTTGTAGTTGTGACTGCTGTTGGAATTGTCGTTGCGCTGCCAGAACCGTTAGTGAACGAATAAGTGCTGGTTGATGAGCCACGCGAATCAGTAACTGTTGCCGATGCATAATAAGTTACGCCAGTATCAAGTTCTCCGATTTGTGAAAATCCGTATCCACCACCACAAGTAGAGCTACTACCCGTGCCACTCGCACGAGCAACGATGTTGGTCAGTGATGCATTAGTTGCCAGTACTCCACTCGTTGCGTGCCATGCCACACAGGTGAAGTTAAATTCGACAACACCGTTTTCAAGCGTCCAACTAATAGTTGGCCGGCTAGGCACAGTCGTGGATGTTGTGGATGTTGTGGATGTCGTGGATGTCGTAGTTGTCGTAGTTGTTGCACCAGATGATGAACCTGCTGGTGGTGAAGCACTTAACAATGAATAAGCCAGAAGGTTTGGCGAGCCAGCACCAGAGCCAACGACAACACCCGAAGTCGCCGATGCGGTGATCCACGCTGCGACACCAGTAACTGATAGCGATGAATTTGCACTCAGCGCCAAAGCAGCAACACCAGCAACATGCGGCGAAGCCATTGATGTACCAGAAATTGTATTTGTTGCACTATTTGATGTATACCAAGAAGAAGTGATGTTTGAACCAGGTGCAAAAACATCGACGCACGAACCATAATTAGAAAAAGAAGATCGACCATCAGTTGAAGTTGTTGAGCCAACAGTTATCGCTGATGGCTCTGCTGCTGGTGAATAGTTGCAGGCATCGGCGTTTGAGTTGCCGGCAGCGACAACGAACACAACACCATCGGCAACACCGCGAGATACTGCAAGATCTAGTGCAGCCGAGCGAGAACCACCCAGGCTCATGTTGGCTACAGCAGCCACACCACTTTGGTGATTCTCAATAACCCAGTCAATGCCGGCGATTACACCCGATGTTGAACCAGAACCGTTGCAGTCAAGAACTCGAACTGCAATCAGTGAGGCGCTCGGTGCCACACCATAATTTGAACCAGCGACTGTGCCAGCAACGTGAGTCCCGTGGCCGTGACAGTCTTGCGAACCGCGACCATCCGAAATTGAGCTGTAACCCGAAGTTACTCGCCCACCAAACTCACCATGACTAGACAATATTCCGGTGTCAATAATGTATGCATTGACACCAGCGCCTGAATAATTTCGCGCGTAAAGACTGTTGAGTGGCAAGTTGCGTTGATCAATTCGATCTAAGCCCCATGACAATGCGGTTACTCCGCCATCGGGGTTCGCAGCTGGCGTCACAGCGCTAGATGCAGCCGATGCTGATGAAGTGCCTGCCGAATTAGTCGCCGTAACGGTGAATGTATACGCAACCCCGTTGGTCAAGCCGTTGACGACACAAGTTAAAGCACCAGTAGTTGTACATGTCTTCGCGCCAGCCGACGAAGTCGCGGTGTAACTGGTGATCGTTGCGTTGCCGTCACTTGATGGCGCAAGCCAATAAAGATTTGCCGATGCGTTGCCAGCACTCGCACGAACATTTTGTGGAGCACTTGGTGCTTGCGGAACAGGCGCCGCGGTGTACTGCCAATTGAGACGAGTTGAACCTTTTTTGCCGCTATAGCCATCAATCGCAATTTGATATGTCGTACCACTTCTGACCGCAACTGTCACACGACTCCATGTTCCGGTTTCACCAGTTGCATCATCGTTAACCGCGACCATTGTCAAACCGTTAACAGCAGAACCTGTATAGACGCCTAGCAGTGTGTCAAAGTTGCTTGACAGAGTAGTTAAAACTAAAGTGCCGGTTTCAGTTGCAACCCACTTGTACCAGATTGATGCACTCGGCGCATAACCACCGTGGGTTGGTTCGCCAGATTCGCGAGTCGCAGTGAGTGTCGAACTTTCTGTGAAACTATTTGCGCCTGTGATTGCGGTCGCGCCAGAAAACGGATCATTAGAAAGTGACCCAATTGTTGTTATCGGTGCGGTCGCACTTGTCGGCACACCTGTGCCTGCCGAGTTAGTTGCTTGGACTCGAAAAATATGACTAACACCAACAGCAAGTGTGCGCATTGAGACAAAAGTCGTTGTGCTTACGCCGTCAATGAATGTTGTCCATGTTGCGCCTGAGTTTGTTGAATATTGGATTGTGTAATCGGTGATGAACGCGCCACCATCAGACGTTGGTTCTTCCCAATCAAGATCTACTTGACCCGTTCGCGCGGTAACCGTCAGACTTGTCGGTGCGCCAGGAGCAATTGGCGTCCACGGAGTAGACGCATCTGAAGGTGCCGACGGCAAACTCAGGCCAATCGCATTTTGTGCACGAACACGAAAGCGATGTGCGACACCATCAACAAGCGGGCTTACCGTTCTCGCAACATTTGCGCAGACACAACCTGCAACACCTGTCCAGCCACCCCAAGTTGTCCACGTTGTGCCATCGTTGACTGAATATTCGATGACATAATTTGTGATCGGCGAACCACCGTTAGAAGTTGGTGCACCCCAACGAATCGCAACATACCCAGGCCCGATTAGCGCATCATCAACACAACACGGCTCAGAAGGAACGCCAGGTGCAGCCGCAGCCGATGAAGCAGAAACCACGCTTGTTCCGGCGCCGTTAACTGCACTAACTCTAAAAATATAGGAAGTGCCGTTTGTTAGACCGCTAACAGTAACGAATGTCAACGCGTTGAAGTTTTCGGGGAAGACCGACCATGAGGCACCCGAGTTACTCGAGTATTCAATAATGTAATCAAGTACCGAGCTTCCACCATCGGTGAGTGGTGCTGTCCATCTGACAACCAATTGTTCTAACGAAACTGTTGAAATAACAACATCTCGTGGAGCGCTTGTAACTGCGACGCTCCATGGAATTGCTGAAATGACACCTGAAGCGGGACCAGTGCCGATTGTGTTGACTGCCTTGACTCTAAATAAATATGAAGTTCCATTTGTCAGCCCGGTGATTGTCGCTGACAGCGAAGTTGACAGACCATCGGCGAAAACCGAATAGTTCGCCCCAGCATCGCTGGAGAATTCAACTACATAATCGGTAATCGCTGAACCGCCAGTTAGCACTGGCGCACTCCATGTCAAACGAATACTTGTGTTTAGTGCAGTTGGTAAAAGTGATGACGGCGCGCCTGGTACACCAGTAGTTGCAGTCGCAGTACTTGATGGATCGCTGGTGCCCGCACTACTAACAGCGCTCACCCTAAACAAATACGCAGTTGCGTTAGTTAGACCTGTGACAGTTGCATAGGTTGATGCTGAAATACCGTCGTTAAATGTTGACCACGCTGCACCACTATTTGACGAATATTCAATTACATAATCTGTGACAGCATTGCCATTGCTCGAAGTTGGCGCGATCCAACTTAGAACTGCTGAAGCATTGCCGCCAATTGCAGTTAGATCTCTTGGCACACTAGGTGCGATCGGCACCGGCGCTGACCATGCCGACTTTGTGTAAACCAATAAATTCACTGAACCAGAGCCGGCACTACTAACAACATCAGGTGTGGCGAATGTAATTAATTTTGCAGCGACTTGTGCTGGTGACATTGTTGAATCTGACTCAAGAAGCAATGCCGCAGCGCCTGCGACATGCGGAGATGCCATTGACGTGCCCGACAGCGAACGGATTGCACTAGACGACGAGTACCAAGACGAGACGATGCTTGAACCTGGCGCAAAAATATCTAAGCAACTTCCATAATTTGAATAACTTGCACGGGCATCTACCGAAGTTGTCGCACCAACCGTGATGGCTTCTGGCGCAGATGCCGGCGAATAACTGCAGGCGTTTGCATTGCTATTGCCCGCGGCAACTGCCATCACAATTCCATCGGCAACCGCATTTGCAACCGCAGTGTTCATTGCCGATGAACGGGTGCCACCAAGACTCATATTGCCAACTGCAGGTACTCCAGCCTGGTGATGAGTAATCATCCAGTTGATGCCGGCGATAACCCCAGATGTTGAGCCACTGCCTCTACAACCGAGCACACGAACCGGCACAATCGAAACCGATTTTGCGACACCGTATGTTGAACCGCCGATAGTTCCTGAAACGTGTGTGCCGTGACCATGGCAGTCAGCCGAACCACGACCATCGCCAATTGATGTATAGCCAACAGAAACACGACCAGAGAATTGAGAATGATCGGCGCGAACACCGGTATCAATCACATATGCACTGACCCCCACGCCAGTGAAGCTGTATGAGTAATTTAAATCGAGAGTCACACTGCGTTGGTCGATGCGATCTAATCCCCACGAAGGTGGATTTGCTTGATCGCCATCAACTGTAACTAGTGCGTCTTGTTCGATGCTCTCTACACGAGAGTCTTTTTCAAGCCTTGATTTTTCTGCACTTGTTAATACAGCCACATAACCATTAATCGCCTGCGTGAAAACTTGTAGAACATTGACACCGAGGCCTTGCTCAGCAGATACAAATTGTTGCACCGGAACATCGCCGCGCAAACTAATAATGTAAGAGTTCGGTACTGGCTCACCAGATTCGCTGATCGAAATCGGCACAGTTGTAGTACTAGTTGTTGAGCTAGATGTGCTCGTTGTTGAGCTAGACGTGCTGGACGTGCTCGTTGTTGAGCTAGATGTTGAGCTAGATGTTGAGCTAGATGAACTAGTCGTGCCCGACGGAATAGTTGTACTCGTCGTGCTGGTTGAACTAGTAGTACTAGTCGTGGTCGTCGTTGTTGGTGCAATAGTTGTGCTAGTTGAACTAGTAGTGCTCGTCGTACTCGTCGTGCTCGTTGTAGTTGCAGACTCGTCGTCAAGTTTGATCACACGGTCGAGTTCAACAACCAATACTTCACGATCTGCTTTGAGTCGGCGCACATCTGCAGAATCAAGTTCAGCAACGAAACCATTTGCTGCATTATCGAAAACTTGACTAATTGAATTGCCAAGTCGAGCCTCTTTAGAAATTTTGGCTTGCAAATCTGTATTATCCGAAAACATAACGATGTAATCATCAGTTGGCGCATCAGCCCCAACCAACTGCGCGGGCAGCAATTGCGTGCAAACAGAAACCATCAACAAAATCGCCAGGCGCGAACGCCAACGACTAACGGCAAGTGGGGAACTATTCATCTGTGTTCACCATATGCCCACGGTGTCGCACTATTTAATGAGCCGCTTGAGGAAATATGCTCAAAGTTGACTTAATTAGTCGGGATTAAGATAAGGTGCAGTGGCGAAAGCCAAAATATCCATAAAACGATTCAATTACTAGCAAAAGGAAGAAAAATGACTATTCGATTGGGCGACACCGCGCCAGACTTCACCGCCGAAACGACCCAAGGAACGATTTCGTTTCACAACTGGCTTGGCGACTCATGGGGCGTGCTATTTAGCCACCCGAAAGATTTCACACCGGTCTGCACGACAGAGTTGGGATATGTTGCAATAATTAAACCAGAATTCGAGAAGCGCAATGTCAAAGTCATCGGTCTATCGGTCGACTCGGTTGAGTCGCACAACAAATGGGAAGCCGATATTGCCGAAACGCAAGGTACGCCTGTTAATTTTCCGATGATTGGCGACCCAGACCGCAAAGTGAGCAATCTCTACGACATGATTCACCCGAACGCCAATGACACACTCACTGTGCGCAGCGTGTTCGTGGTGGGGCCAGATAAAAAAGT
>CAMAWU010000039.1 GCA_945862025.1 Ferrithrix thermotolerans DSM 19514
GCCGACTATTTGATCTTGTTTCCAGCCCAAGCGAATTAAATTATTCGCATAGTTTGGAAGTCGCGTATACGTCAGCATGAATTTTCTTGCAGTCGCTCGAGCAGTCTCTGCATTCGTGTCAAACACGACTGCAATCTCTGGTGCGAGTAGCGCATCGTCACCAAGAATTTTTCGCGCAGAACTTGTGTGTTCAAGCGGCACAAAATATGGATGTGCTCCTATTCCCATTTCTGCTGAAAGTTTCAGCATCTTTGGGCCGAGTGCAGCCAATACTCTGCGCGGCGCAACCGTTGGCGCAGCAGCAAAAAATAATCCGTTATCCATTGCGGTTAAATATTCGACCATTGCCGAATACGGTTTGTCGTAACTAGTCTTGTGAACTTTTTCAACCAGGTGCTGATGGCTCGCGCCGATTCCAAGGAGAAATCTATGGCCGAACGCTTCTGTCAGAGTCCTCCATCCAGCATTCATCGTTGCAGCACTTCTTGCATACATCGACGCGATGCCGGTGGCCATTGTCATTTTTTTCGTCGCCTCAAGCAAAACTCCACATGAGGCAAACGGTTCACGATTCACAGCCTCAGGAACCCAGATACATCTAAATCCAAGTTCTTCGAGTTCTATCGCTGCTTCTTTTGATTTTGACATCGGCTGCAGATCTAGCGCAGAAGTCCAAATGCCGACACGACCAAGTTCGAAATCAGAATATTTATTCATTATTTAACTACCATACTCGTCATTCGTGTTACACATCAATGTGTGAAACGACTCGTAATATCAATAATTTTACTAGCAACAATTTCTGCTTGTGGCGGTCAGCAAAAAATTTCGGATAATTTTGCCACGGTGATTCGAGTCGTCGATGGCGACACGGTAGTTCTCAGCGTCAATGGATCCGTTGAGACTGTTCGACTGATCGGCGTGAATACTCCAGAAACGGTGCACCCAACGAAACCCATTGAATGTTTTGGACCACAGGCATCGGCGTTCATGCACTCAGTTCTCAAGCCAAAAACAAAAGTGCAGTTGCGGCGAGATGTCGAAGCACGCGACCGATATCAGCGGTTGCTTGTTTATCTGTATCTGACAGATGGAACATTTATCAATCAAGAATTAGTCCGCCTTGGCTTCGCGCGAACAATGAGTATTCAACCGAACACAGCATTTGCAAGTAAATTTGCCGCAGTCCAAACTGAAGCCAGCAAAAATCGAATTGGGCTGTGGTTCAACTGCTAAGTAAATCTGGTACATCTGGTACATCGCGTATACCGCGTCTAGCGCTCTAGAGGTAGCGTGAAGATGTGTCGTCCGCGAAGAAAAGTCTTGTTGAACGACTTGGGCACTCGCCGCACGCTCGCCTAGTTATTTTAAGTTGTGATGACCTTGGTGCCTTTCATGCAGCAAATATCGGCGTCTACGATGCATTAAACAAAGGCGTGGCCACCTGCGCCTCGCTAATGGTTCCAGCTCCGTGGGCTCGCCATGCGATCAACATTTACAACGGCGAAGACATCGGCGTTCATTTAACGCTCAACGCCGAACACGCAAATTATCGCTGGGGATCAATTACTAATTCGGCTTCATTGGCTTCGGGCGAGGGTGGATTTCCGAGAACAATCGATGATCTTTGGGAGCATGCCGACCCTGCCGACGTTTTGCGAGAATGTCGCGCACAAATTGAACGAGCAATCGCCTGGGGACTTGACCCAACTCATCTTGCACCCCATTTAACTGCGATCACATTGCGTCCAGAATTTTTTGATATTTATCTTGAACTGGCGATTGAATTTCGTTTGCCGATTCGTTTGCCGAGTTCAATCAATGAAGAGCAGGCTGGATTCCCATTTAGAAAACTTGCGACCGAAGAGGGCGTCGAGTTTCCAGATTTTTTTGATCATGATTGGCGACATGGAAGCCGACAAAGAGTGATGCACTCACTTGACACGCTGCAAGCCGGCGTAACTGAAATTCATGTGCAACCGTGTATTGACACACCCGAGGTGCGCGCACTCGGCGAAATCTCACAAAGTTGGATCGATGACTACGAACTCGTTGTTAATGATCAAGAAATCAAAGATGCGATAACTGCGAGTGGTGCAACAATGATCGGCTTTCGCGAGCTGCGCACGCTGATGCGAACTAGCTAGCTCGTCTGCTCGCTTAATGTTTAACTAGCGAATTCCGGCGAACAAATCATTTTCAAGATGCTCTGAATCTGCGGTGTGATTTTCAAGACTTGACTTTGCCAAAATCCAATCTTCAAATGGATATACATCTGCAAGTTCTTCATCGCTAAGCCCGAACCAAAATGGTTCTTTTTCGTCGACTTGTGTTGCATGTGCCCTCAACGACCCAGAGCGAGCCCACAAATATTTGGCGATCTCTAATTTGGTCGTTATTCGGTCGTCCATGTTTGGCCGCTTAAACCAATCATCGTCATACGGCGAAGAACCCCGCAAGCGCAACAGTGCTTCGTGTACTGCTGTTAATCGCGAGCGTGACCAAACCGAATAGTACATCTTTGAAGGTTGCCATGGTTGTCCGGCCTCTGGATACCAAAACGGATCACCCGCACGATCAAAAGCTCGAACACTGATCTCATGCACCTTGACGTGATCTGGGTGCGGATAACCGCGATGGTCATCGTTATATGTCACCAACACATGTGGCTTCTCAGTTCGAATTAATTTAACGAGTCGACCAGTGGCTTGATCCATATTTGCCATATGAAAACACTCTGGATTCAAATTTTTTGGACTGTCAAGCATTCCTGAGTCGCGATAACCAAGCATGTGCAATTTACTGAACCCGATAATCTCGACACTGTTCGCAAGTTCGACGGGACGCACAGCCTCCATCAATTTTTGTTGAGCACTCTCATCAAGTCCATGAAACGGCATACCAGGTTCTTTGAGTGCAGGGTTATTTAGATCGCCCTCTTCGCCACCAGTGCAACAAACCAACACTGTGCGTACGCCAGACTCGCTGTACATTGCAAAAGTAGGTGCGCCCTTCGATGCTTCATCGTCTGGGTGCGCATGAATAGTCATCGCGCATAACTGATTGCCTTGCGCGTCGTAGCGCGGCGAAGTTCGTAAAGTAGATTTTCTCACCTCGTGCAGGCTAGTGATCTTTGAGTTGTGTATTGATGCCGTAAACTATCCTCAGTGCTCATCAAACAAAAATTTCTTGGCAATCGCGCCTCGCACATCGCTGTACTTTGTTCGGTAGCTTTCGCCGTTGCATCGTGCTCAACAGATGGTCGCGTACTTCGTGAAGCCGGACCTGGACAAGGTGAATCAGTAGCAATTGTCGTAACGACAGTTGCCCCACCGACCGAAGTGCAGGACACGGGCGTACAGGCAACTTTTACTGTTTCGGGTACATGGCTTGATGATGGCGCAATTGATTCGCGACATACTTGCGCTGGTGCCAACATCTCCCCTTCTTTAACTATTTCAAATACGCCAAGTTCGGCCATGAGTTTGGCGATCACAGTTATTGATTTAGCCGTTCCAGAAAAACCACTTTGGGTGGTGGCAAACATCAGTCCAAGTCAGACATCGATCCAAGAAGGCGGACTTCCCGACGGAGTAATCGTTGGAGCAACTACAAACGGCAAGAAAGTTAAAGCCGGATACAACGGTCCATGCCCCACAGATAGTGAACTACATCAATATCTACTCGTCGTCTACGCACTTGATCAAATGCTTGAGTTCACTCCAGATCCGAAATCACTAACTGACGCAAAATTACTTTATGAGGCAATTCAAGCAAGCGCCTTCGATTCAGCTGAAACTCGATTCTTCGCCCAAACCCCATGACACGCGCCCTGCGTGTAATGATTAAGGCATAGATCCGAACATCGCTTCCCTGCTGACGGCTTTGCCGATCTCGCTTTTTGAGACGGATACGGATGGTCGACTAGTTGCTGCCAACGATGCTTTTAGAACGCTTGCACTAGCCGCAACACCGCTTGTGGTCGGAACAGCACCGTGGGTGAACGCACAACCGCAAGAACGAACGGCTGCCGAACGCGCTTGGCAACTCGCAAAAGAAACTCAGACACCATTTAATTTTGAGTTTCGCCTGTGGCAACCAAATGGTGAGGCAATGTGGATTTTAGTTTCGACGCAGCCACAAAAAAATAATGCTGGCGTCGTGACTAGTCATATCGGCACGGCTCACGATGTGACGCAGGCGGTCGCCCGACGAATGTTGAGTGAACAACTAATTGGGTTACTTGATGTATCACACGATGCCGTGTTGGTATTTGATCGCAACGGTGCATTGATGTTTGCGAACGACTACGCACAGCAACTTGTTGGGATAAACGAGACGCCAACAAATAGCGACGCGGCAATTCAAACTTTCATTCAAGCGATTCGTGATCAGTTACCGCGTGAGATCACAACTGGCACAACATCAAACCGTTGGCAAGGTGAAGTTGGATTTCGCAGTGCAGATGGAATCATGCGCACACTCGACGTTGTTTTGCAGATTGTGCGCGACTCGCAAGGTGCGATTGAACATTATTCGTCAATTGCCCGCGACATAACTGAGTCAAAACAAACACAAGACGAGCTGCAGCGTCAAGCCACTCACGATGCACTTACGGGTCTGCCAAACCGTGTTTTATTTCTGCGCAAACTTGCAGAGGCACTTGATCGCTCGCGAACTTTAAAGCGGGGCGTGACTGTTTTATTTGTCGACCTAGACAAACTCAAAGATGTCAATGACACAATCGGACACTCGGTCGGAGATCAATTAATCGTGAACATGTCTAAGCGTCTTGTCAGTGCGACCCGACCATCAGATGTTGTGGCGCGCATAGGTGGCGATGAATTTGTGATTCTTTGCGATGGTCTAGGCGACGAACAAGTTGCAATGGATGTTGCCAATCGCATGAGAACATCAGTAACTGGCGAACAAATTTTACAAGGATTCGAAATTACAACCAGTGCAAGTATCGGCATCGCAATGGCTAGCGCTTCGCTGCTGGATGAAATGTCGAGTGCCGATGCCGCTGTCACTTTGTTGCATCACGCCGACAGCGCAATGTATCTCGCTAAACAACGCGGTCGTGGCCGGTGCGAAATGTATAACGAAGAAATGAGCGCCAACGCCCGCGAGCGAAGTTCACTCAGTGCGCAACTCGAACGTGCATTGGCTACTAATCAACTATTTTTGGTCTACCAGCCAATTGTTTCAACACACACTGGTCGCATTGCTGGAGCAGAGGCATTGTTGCGCTGGCAACACCCAGAACGCGGTGTGTTGACCCCGCCGGTCTTTCTTTCGCTGGCTGAAGAATCTGGCTTGATCGGACCAATTGGCGATTGGGTTGGTCGTCAAGCGTGCGCAGACATGCGCCAATGGCTTGACGCGAAATCAATTGACAACTCTTTTGTAATGCACATCAATGTCTCGGCAAGACAACTTCGCGACGCAACATTTGTTGAACGGACGATGGCATCGTTGCGCGATGCAAAACTTGAGCCGCATCAAGTTGACCTCGAAGTCACTGAAGCAACTTTGCTTGACGACAAAGGTGGCGTTATGCGCACGCTGAATGCGCTGAGACGACTCGGCATAAAACTTGCAATCGATGATTTCGGTACCGGGTTTTCATCACTCGTAAACTTGCGTAACTTCCCCGCTGACTACTTAAAGCTTGATGGCACATTTATTCGCGACATCGGTTCGCAAGGCAACGATGACCCGATCGTGCGCTCAGTGATTCAACTTGCCCACTCTTTAAATATGTCAGTTGTTGCAGAATGGGTAACCACAGAAGATCAATCGCAACGCTTGAAACTTTTGGGCTGTGATTTTGTTCAAGGCAACAAAATTGGTCTGCCAGTTACGAGCGCCGAATTCTCGCCACTTGCCGCAAAGGCAAGAACTACTTAAATTTCTAATTCTCGACTGCTAGTTCTCTTCTTCTAGTTTTCGACTACTAATTCTCATTTGGTACTTCTGGGGCCGGGCCTGTGCCGCCAAAAAATGCGAGCACCGGAGCCGCATCTTTTGACACGCGCAACACAGAATCTTCGCCAACTTGATCACCATAAACCGCGAGTGAGTATCTGCTGATCGCACCTTTGGCGGCTGGCCTAATCTTCTTTGCAAATTCAGTTAAATCAAGATTCTCATCAGTGATGATTGATTTAGTGGCACCAGCAAATGCACTTGACGCAGTAAATGGATTAGAGATCACACGAGTGAGTCCTGAATTCAACATTGCAGCAATGAACTGACGCTGCCGTTTACCGCGACCGATGTCAGATGAGCCATCAATCTGCCATTTATTTTCAACTTTTGTTTCAAAAAATCTACTGCGAGCAAACGCCAAAGCACGCACTCCCTCTAAGTTGTGGCACCCACCTGGCATAAAGAACCCTGTGTGTTTATCGCGCGACGGAAATTGCGTACAAATTTGTACACCGCCGATTGAATCGACGAGTCCCTTGAATCCTTGAAAATCAATTTCTAAATAATGATGAATCGGTATGCCAAACTCGATCTGCATTGTGCGCACAAGCACATCGGTACCTAACTGGTATGCGGAATTAATTCGACCAGCCTTTTGGCCGTCGCCTAACTTGACCCACAAGTCGCGTGGAAACGAGATCAAGGCGCCGGCACCGGTTGCAATGTCGTAGTGAAAAATCATCAGAGTGTCACTTCGGCGACCCGAAACTTCGCCTTCGCCACCGATTGCCGCGAAATCAGCATCATTAGGGTCTGCGCCTTCTCGCGAATCTGAGCCAACAAGCAAGTAATTCTCAAACCCAGCGCTTGGCGCAGATAACTCAGACGATGCAACTAAGTCGCGTCTAACAGTGGCCAACTGAGATTTTGTTGCTGCGACAATTTGCAGCGCGCCGAGACTGGTAAAAACCAAAAATAACGTGAAAGCAATTCTCTTTCTAATCCCGCGACTATTTTTTGTTTTTGATCGCGACATGCGATTTCAAAGTTAGCCGTGATCGGCGTTGCGAAGGTGCACTACATCACCAGTGTCAATGACGTGCCTAATCGAATTATCGTCTATTTGCACAACCACTAATCGACCTTCAACGTCAATATTTTCAGCTATTCCAGTGATCACAGCACCGTTTGTCAACTCAACTCTTACTGTTTTGCCAAGTGTTGCTAGTAACGCGACATATTTTTCGTGTTGTTCGATCAAACTCAATTTTTCAATTTGAGTTATTTTGAGCAACATATTTTCGAGTAATTCAACTGGGCTCGGCGACTTCTCGCTGAAAAACTCGCTTAGTGAAACAGCCTCTTGTGGTGCCCAGCCAACATTGATACCGATACCTACAACGACAAATTGTTTTTGTTGATCGCCGACACTCAACATGCCGCCTAGTTTGCGACCATCTAATAACAGATCATTTGGCCACTTCAATTTAGTTATTGGCGCGGCAGCGACATTTAGCCGACCGCCAGAAATGAGTTCTTGGCACGCATGAGCCGCAGCAAGCGCAACAACTCGCGGCCATGACGTAAGCAAATTTGCTTCACTGCGAAATAAAAGCGAGACGAGAAGATTTGTTCCTGGCTTTGCTTCCCAAGTTCGGTCAAGTCGACCGCGACCAGCAGTCTGATTATCGGCCATTAAAACGCTGTGGCTCGGCGCACCAGCAAGGGCATCGGCAAATAAATCTGTGTTTGTACTGCCAGTTTCTCGTACCCTGCGCACAAACCAATTCTCTGGCCAGTTGTTATCGGTGCTTGTCATCAGCGAGAATAGTAACCCGTGTTAAAGAAAATCCTTATCGCCAACCGAGGCGAAATCGCAGTACGAGTAATCCGCACCGCTCGCGAAATGGGTATCGCAACGGTCGCTGTGTATAGCGAACTTGACCGCAACGCGCTACACGTGCGACTTGCTGACGAGGCCTTTGCGCTAGGCGGAACGACTGCCGCTGAGAGTTATCTAAAAACGGATGCGATTATTGAAGCAATCAAACTCAGTGGCGCCGACGCCGTTCACCCTGGTTATGGCTTCTTTAGCGAGAATGCTGATTTTGCAAAAACTATTACAGATATGGGCGTGGCATTTATCGGGCCACCGCCCGCAGCAATAGTCGAAATGGGAGACAAAGTTTCTTCACGTAAAGCGGCACTTCGTGGCGGTGCACCAATCGTGCCCGGCACGACAGAATTTTTAAAGAGCGCCGATGAGATTTTGGCGTTCGGCAAAAGCCATGGTTGGCCAGTTGCAATAAAAGCAGCATTCGGTGGTGGCGGACGCGGTATGAAAGTTGTGCGCGACGAAAAGAGCGTGCAAGAAGCAATGGAGTCTGCGCAGCGCGAATCGAAAGCCTTTTTTGGCCGGGATGAAATTTATGTCGAAAAATATCTCTCGTGGCCACGGCATATTGAAATTCAACTTGTCGGTGACACACACGGCAATGTCGTGTGGGTTTCATCACGCGACTGCTCAGCGCAACGACGCCACCAAAAACTTATCGAAGAAGCCCCAGCACCAGCATTACCAGATGGCGTAGAAGAAGAAATGGGTGCTGCCGCAGTAAAAGCAGCAAAGGCAGTTGGCTATTTCAATGCCGGAACTGTTGAATTTATTTATCAGGATGAAGAGTTTTTCTTTTTAGAAATGAACACACGACTACAAGTTGAGCACCCAGTTACAGAATTGATTACTGGTATTGACTTGGTCGAATGGCAAATTCGTGTTGCGTCTGGCGAGAAATTACCGATGACGCAAAAGCAAGTTTTGGCGGCTCGTCGTGGTCATGCAATTGAAGTACGAATCAATGCCGAGAACCCGACAGCCGGAAAGTTCTTGCCGTCGCCTGGGACGATTACAAAACTCACAACACCTGATGGTTTTGGCGTTCGATTCGACGGTGGCTACGAATCTGGTGACACAGTCAGTCAATATTACGACAACCTAATTGGAAAGTTAATTGTTTGGGGCAAAGATCGTGAGACTGCGATTGCGCGAACAATTCGAGCGCTTGAAGAAACCAAGATCGAAGGTCTACATACGACGATTCAAGCCGACCTTGCGATTTTGCGTCATCCAGATTTCGCCGCGACGAAACATTCGACCAAGTGGGTTGAAGAGACTTTAGATTTATCGAAAATTATTTCAACGACCGGCGAGACACAGACCAACAGCGATGGTCTCGTTGAAAAAAACACCGTTGTCGAAGTCAACGGTAAACGATTTGATGTCAAAGTTTGGGTGCCGCCATTCGCCGGTAGCAGTTCGCCAGGTACGAAAACTAGATCAGCATCTCGCAGTGCGAGGCAGTCTGCAACAGCCGCAAGTGGCACGGTCACAGCGCCAATGCAAGGCACAGTGATTAAGTTGCTCGTAGCTGAAGGTCAAGTTGTGGCAGAAGGCGAAGCAATCTTAGTGCTTGAAGCAATGAAAATGGAGAATCAAATCCAGGCAGACAAAGCAGGGACAATTAAGAAAATTAGTTGCAAAGCCGGCGACACTGTCGGTGCTGGTGATGTTCTACTCGTTATTGAATAGCTATTGAATAACAGATAATTCGCCCCTGTTGCTTCGGTCTGAACGAATTACAATAGCGATTATCTAATTTTAATGAAGCGAGCAATGTGACAACCGAAAACAATAACGAGCATCAAGACACCAACCAAGACACCAACCATGTCAGCGATCAAATCTCTGACAGTCGATCTGGCTTTCAAGCTGAGCGCACTCGCAGGCTTTCGGCAATTGATGAATTGAAAACGACTGGTGTAAATCCTTACCCATATCGCTTTGATCGCACCCACACACTCAGTGAATTACGTGAAAAGTTTGCACCACTCGAGCCTGGCAATGAAACCGAAGAATCTGTTTCAGTTGCGGGGCGAATCATGCTTAAGCGAGATCAAGGAAAGCTAATTTTTGTTACTATCCGTGATCGCAGTGCAGACATTCAGTTATTTGTTTCTAAGTCAGTCGTCGGTGATGCTCAGTTTGACGTCATCAATAATCTTGATCTTGGCGACTGGGTCGGCGCTCATGGTTTAATAATGACAACGCGAAAAGGCGAATTGTCCGTCAAAGTTTCGTCAGTTGATTTACTTTCAAAATCGCTTCGACCGCTGCCCGACAAATTTCACGGGCTAACAGACATAGATACTCGTTACCGTCAGCGCTATGCCGACTTAATTGTCAACGACGAAGCGCGTCGCGTGTTTGAAGTTCGACACGCAACCATTTCTAGTTTCAGAAGAACTCTTAGCGAGCGCGAATACATTGAAGTTGAAACTCCGGTTCTACACATGGAGGCTGGCGGTGCGCACGCTCGGCCATTTGTTACTCACCACAACACACTTGACATGCAGTTGTTCTTGCGAATCGCCCTTGAACTGCACTTAAAGCGTTTAATAGTTGGCGGCATGGAGCGAGTGTTTGAGATCGGTCGAGTATTTCGCAACGAAGGCGTCTCGACGCGTCACAACCCCGAGTTCACAATGATGGAGTCATACCAGGCGTTTGCCGACCACACCGATGTCATGGACCTCACCGAGGTTTTAATTCGCAATGCTGCTCGTGATGCCCTTGGCACGACTTTTGTCAATATTCGTGGCACCGAATTTGATCTTGCCGAACCGTGGCGTCGCGTGCGGATGATTGATCTTGCCAGCGAAGCCGTTGGAGAAAAAGTACACCCATCAATGCCAGTTGACGAGTTGCGTGCGATCGCAAAGAAACACAGCATCCATACCGAAACTCGGTGGGGTTCTGGTCGAATCATCGAAGAAATTTTTGCCGAGAAATCCGAATCGACTCTGCTCAAACCAACATTTGTAACTGGTCATCCAGTTGAGATTTCGCCGCTCGCGCGCGTCGATCGCAACGACCCGTTCTTGACAGAGCGATTTGAGTTGTTCGTTGGCACACATGAACTTGCAAATGGTTTCACAGAACTAAATGACCCAATCGAACAGCGCGAGAGATTTGCGGAAGAAGCAAAATCAAAAGCAGCCGGCAATCTTGAAGCCGGAACAATCGATGAAGATTATTTACGCGCACTCGAATATGGTCTGCCACCAACTGGTGGACTGGGCATCGGCATCGATCGACTGGTGATGCTATTGAGTGGTGCTTCAAGTATTAGAGATGTAATTCTGTTTCCGACTTTGCGACCAGAGGTGTTCGACTCATGAGCTCTGCAAAACTCGCTTGGGGTGTTGGCATAGCCACGGTTGCACCAAACGACGCTGTACTTGATGTCTACTTCAGACGACTTGGCTGGGGCGAAAGTGCACCCGAAGAATTTTTGTCATCGCTGCCCGATAGGCACACCGACCCGCGTCGTGGTGTTGGCATTGTTCCAGTAAATATTTCTATTGATACGAGCACTGCGCCGCGCGACGCATCCGATGCATATTTGAGATTGCATTTAATGTCTCACCGTTTGGCATTGCCGAATTCAATGAATCTTGATGGAATATTTGGTTTGCTAACAAATGTTGCATGGACATCACTTGGAGCCGTACCGGTTGATGTAATTGACGAAGTCACATTTAATATGCGACGCAACGGCGAACACATAACAGTTCATGGTGTTGATAAGTTTCCGCGGATGACCGATTATGTTGTGCCATCTGGAGTGCGCATCGCCGATGCTTCACGTGTGCGCCTCGGCGCTCACCTTGCTGCGGGCACAACTGTGATGCACGAAGGTTTCTGCAACTTCAACGCCGGCACACTTGGTACTTCAATGGTTGAAGGTCGTATTTCTGCTGGCGTAGTTGTTGACGACGGTTCTGACATCGGCGGCGGCGCTTCAATTATGGGCACACTTTCTGGCGGCGGAAAGGAAGTAATCCGTGTCGGCAAGCGCTGTCTACTTGGTGCAAACAGCGGGCTTGGCATCAGCCTTGGCGACGATTGCGTCATTGAAGCTGGCCTATATGTCACGGGTGGCACGCTTGTCAAACTTCCCGACGCAACAATTGTCAAAGCCCGCGAACTTTCTGGCGCAAATAATTTATTGTTCCGTCGCAACAGCCAAACTGGCGCCGTCGAAGCATCACAACGCACGGGCTCATGGGGCGGCCTCAACTCAGCCCTCCACAAAAATTAAAGGACTCAACATGGCGGGGCTAAAACAAACGATCAAACGTCTCGCAACCTCGTCTTTTGACAATCAACAGTCATTCATGGTCAAAGAGATAATGGGCTCAACTACTCTCTCATTGCTAGATGTTGGTGCTGCTAACGGCGCATACGATCGCTGGTCGGCTTTTCAAAAATTTATTAATTATTTTGGAGTTGAGCCAGATTCAAGATCATCTAAAAGTGTTATTAAGTCGAATAGTTCGTCGTCATACAATTCAGAAACTTTAATCACACAGGCCCTCTGGCACTCTAAAGGCGAAGTAACTCTAAACCTTTGTCGCAAGCCAATGGCTTCCTCAATTTATGAACCCAATCGTCAGTTCATTGATCTCTTTCCTGAACCAGAACGCAACGACATTGTTGACACAATAAAACTGCCCAGCGAAACGGTCGATCGAGTCGCTCAACAGTTAAATGCCAAATTTGATGTCATCAAACTTGATGTTCAAGGCGCAGAACTCGACGTATTAAAAGGCGCAACAGATAGTCTTGCGCACATTCTCGCAATCGATATTGAAGTTGAGTTCTGCGAACTATACAAAGACCAACCATTATTTGATCAAGTATTCTCGTTTTTGCGAAAATCGGGTCTCGAGTTCATTGACTTCACCTATATCTACAGATGGTCGCCGGATTCTTTTAACGGTTTAGGTCAGGCAACATTCAGTGATGCGCTCTTCATACGACCGCCAGAAATAGTCGCTGAATCAAAAGATGCATCAACGATCAGCAAGTTTGCAATGATTTGTGCTGTTTATGAGCGTGGAGACTTGTTGATACGTCTTGGCAATGCTTGCTCAAGAAATAGTTCTGTTGAAAAACAAACGACTAGCCATATTCTCGAACTAGGCAAAATGTTGAGCCGGAGAAATGCCAGAACTCAACGCCAGCTCAATCGCGCAACGAAAATTATCCGACTGTTCCACCCACGTGTCCGTGCACACATTTTGCATTAATAAGGAAGCTGCATATGAAATTTGAAGAATTGGCTGACCTAGTTCGTGCTCGGCGCACCGACATGATGGTTGACAAAGATCGAGCGCTTGATGCTGGTGTTGTCGAAAAACTTTGCGAACTCGCAATGTGGGCTCCAAATCACAAACTCACATTTCCGTGGATGTTTGCTGCTGTAACAAATGACGCCCGCGAACGCTTAAGTAATTGCACCGCAGACGCAATGGCGCGTGACGGCGACAAGCCAGAAAAAATCGCCAAAGCACGCACCAAATTTCAGCGCGCACCAGTTATTTTGATAGTCGGCACCGAATCTGGTGATACCCAATTGCGCACCGAAGAAAATCGCGACGCGGTTTCAGCGGGCATTCAAAATATTTTGCTCGGCGCGACATCGCTCGGCTTGGCCAGTTTCTGGTCGAGTTGCCCTAAAGGTGTCAATGATGACATTGCGAACTTCTGCGATTTCAAACCTGGGACGCACATCACGGCGATGATCTATCTCGGTTACCCGCAACGTCAAGCACCAGCGATCGCACGACCGCCAGCAAAACTAAAAACAATTTCTAAATAAAACTTCTAATTAACTTGGCTGGTAGACGCCAAAGACTTCGCGCAAAACATCGCTCACTTCACCCAATGTGGCGTTTGCCCGCAATGCATCTTTCATCGGATACAAAACATTGTCACTTTTGAGTGCCGAATCTTTTAATTTTGCAAGTGCTGCGGTCACGTCGCTTTGATTTCGTGTTGCACGCAATTTTGTTACACGGGCAATCTGGTTGCGCTCAAGTTCTGGATCAACTTTGGTCGGTACTGGTCGCACATCGTTCTCGACTTCAAATTTGTTCACACCTACCAATACACGAGAACCGTCATCAATCGA
>CAMAWU010000040.1 GCA_945862025.1 Ferrithrix thermotolerans DSM 19514
ATTTCGAATGCGGTCGTTCGTGCAAGTTCAATCAAATCTCTGTCAAGGCGCAATGACGCAAGTTTTAAATCGCTTCGCCCTTTTTGAGCTGTATTCATGATCGTGCCTTCGCCACGCAACTCAAGATCAACTTCAGCCAGATAAAAGCCATCGGTTGATTCAACGAGTGCGTCTACACGCGGCGATGAAATATCTGGATTACTCGTTACAAGCCAACACCGCGAAGCAATCGACCCACGACCAACACGACCGCGCAATTGATGCAGCTGAGCGATTCCGAATCGATCAGCGTCAAGTACGATCATGCATGTCGCATTTGGGACATCAACACCAACTTCGATCACAGTTGTTGCTACGAGGACATCAATCTTGCGCTCACGAAATTTAGTCATCGTCTCATCTTTTTCATTAGACGACATTCGTCCGTGCAATAGTCCAAGTTTCAAACCCTTCAACTCGGTTTTTGCAAGCAGTTTAAAAGTATCCTCTGCTGATGCGACTTGAAGTTTGTCGCTTTCTTCAATCAATGGACAAACCACGAATGCTTGTTGACCGAGAGCCATCGCAGCACGAACTTCACCCCACATTTCTGATTCGGGTTTTTTGCCTGCGACCCAAAATGTCTTAATTGGTGTGCGACCTGGCGGCATTTCGTCTAGCACGCTGACATCTAAGTCGCCATAAACCGTCATTGCTGCCGTTCGCGGAATCGGCGTTGCGGTCATAACCAAAACGTCGGGTGAAGTGTTTATTTTTTCTGATTTCTGCGAATTCGCGGACTCACCTTTATTGCGTAGCGCAGCGCGTTGTTCTACTCCAAAACGATGTTGCTCATCAATCACAGCCACCCCTAGCGATGCGAACTCAACTCCGTCTTGAATTAGTGCGTGCGTGCCAATCAAAATATCTACTCCACCGTTTGCTAGATCGCGCAATAACTCGCGCCGGCGTTCGCTCGTAATTCGACTAGTCAGCAACTCAACGCGTAACTGCCGATCACCAAAAAGATTGTTGGCGTCTGGCACGAGTAATCCTTCAAGAAGTTTTCTTACTCCAGCGAAATGCTGTTCGGCCAAGACTTCAGTTGGCGCCATTAATGCCGCCTGATGGCCCCCCTGCACAGACGCAAGCATCGCCGATACTGCAACAACTGTTTTGCCACTACCAACATCGCCTTGTAAAAGCCGATGCATCGGATGCGGTGCCGCAAGATCCTTATTGATTTCATTTATCACTCGGTTCTGCGCACCAGTCAACGCGAATGGAATCGCCGAAATAAACCGTTGCCGTAATTTTCCGTCAACGATGTGACGAATTCCAGTGTTGTCAAGTTCAAACGCCCGCTTGCGACCAACCAACACAACTTGCACCCGCAACAGTTCATCAAACGCAAGTCGACGCCGCGCATTTTGTTTAGCCACCATCGTTTCAGGGAAGTGAATTCCCCACAATGCAGCAGTGCGATCAACGAGTTCTAGTTTGTCTATTAAATCAGTCGGCACCGGGTCGCAGAGACCGCGCTCGCGACATCGCTCAAGTGCGTTCTCAACCCAAGTTGCTAGTTCCCATGTTGAGACCTGAGTTTTTTCACTCTGCGGATATATCGGCACGATTCGCCCGGTGCGATCACCGATTAAATCAACTAGCGGATTACTCATTTGCAAAACCCCGCGATAAATATCGGGCTTTCCAAACATTGCAACTTGTGCTCCGACTTTTAGCTGTCGTTCGCGCCATGGCTGATTGAAGAACACAGCGGTTAACCGCCCAGAGTCATCGCCGACTTGAATTGTCACAACTGTGCGTCGATTCTTGGTCGTGAATTTTGAAACTTTACGGACTTCGACGATCACCAACGCTTCATCGCCTGCAACAAGGTCACTGACACGAGCCTCATTTGTGCGATCTACCCACTTGCGTGGATAGTTCATCAGCAGTTCAAGAACATTAGTGATTCCATAATCGGCTAATGATTCTTTGCGCTTCTCACCGACACCTTTAAGAACTTCGACATCAATATCGGCTAATTCGCTAAGCGTAATTTTGCCCGTCATACGGGGCTCGGTTTATTCGACACCAAACAAATATGGGTACAACGGTTGTCCACCGATGTGTACCTCACATGTGATCTGCGGATAAGTTTTTGAGACATGCGAGATAAGTCCTTCGGTGCTTTGTGTCGTTGCACCATCGCCGGAAATTATCGTTAACAATTCGCGACCTGGAGTAATTAATTTTGCGAGCAAGTCATTGCACACAGCCTGCAAAGTTTTCGCCACTGCAACAACACCGTCACCGCGCACGAGACCAATAAAATCACCAGCTTTAACTTGACCAGCATCGCTGTTTGTGTCACGCACAGCCTGCGTTACTTCACCGGTTGCAACCGAATTTGCAGCACGAGACATTTGCGAACCATTGTGCTCTGCAGATGCCTCAGGATCATAAGCAACAAGCGCCGCAAGTGCCTCAGGCATCGAGCAAGTTGGCACTACACGAACATCTTTCTTTGTAAGTTCGTCGATTTTATTTGCAACAGGAATAATATTTTTATTATTCGGCAAAATCACAACTTGCATAGCATTCATATGCTCGACTGCATCCAACAATTCTTGCGTTGACGGGTTCATAGTTTGCCCACCAGTGACCACTCCGTGCACACCCATCTGCCCAAATAATTCGGCAAGCCCGTCTCCACTCGCAATTGCAACCACTGCGCATGTCACTGGTGGAAGCGCAGATTGGCGTGAGTCAGAACGACCAGTAGTACGCGATCTTCCCAGCACTTCAACAGGCGCACCAAGAGCTTCTTCGCGCTTGGCATGTTCTTCTGCCATTTCTTCAAACAAGTCTGTGATTCGAATCTTCGACGGACGACCGCCGACAATAAGTGGCGCCTCAACTGCGGCACCGATGTCGTTGGTGTGAATATGACAGTTGTACAAACCATCGCCACCGACCACAACTATTGAGTCGCCGATCTCGCCCCACGCGTTTTTGAACTTCTTCAAATTTGTATCGTCAAGATCTAATAAGAACATGACTTCATAGCGCAACTCACTGACATCAACCGAACCATCAGTTGCGGTTCGTAATGCAACTTTCTCAAGTTGTTCGGCACTTGGTCCATCATCGTAATTTGGTTCAGGCAACGGCTCGCCATCAACAATGTGCAATGCAGAATCCATAAATAACATGAAGCCCGCGCCGCCAGCATCTACGACTCCGGCATCTTTAAGAACTGGAAGTAATTCGGGCGTATTGTCGAGTGCCTTACGGCCAGCATTGCGCGCCGCACGCAACATCTCTGCCAATGTCGCCCCTTCGTTTGCAGCTTTGGTCGCGGCCTCAGCAGTTTCACGAACCACCGTCAGAATTGTCCCTTCAATTGGTTTTAATACTGCTTCGTATGCGGCGCTTGATGCTGCTTTAAGTGCCTCGGCTACCCGCGGTGCGCCAGAAGTTTTTGCTGTTTTTAAAGTTGACGACAAACCACGCAGAATCTGGCTAAGAATTACACCACTATTTCCACGAGCACCCATCAGCGAACCGTGACTGATTGCCTCGCAAGTAGTTTCTAATCCGGCTGATGCGCCATCAAGTTCTGTGACCACGGCGTCGAGAGTTCGCGCCATATTTGTGCCGGTATCACCGTCTGGAACTGGATAAACATTGAGGCGGTTTATGCCGCTCGCGTGAAGTTTCATCGTGTCGCGAAAAGCGATCACCGTGTGACGAAGGGCATCTGCCCCAAATTCTTCAAGCACTGGCACATCTGCAGACTACTAACAGTCTTTCTCGCGCCACGACAAATAAGCACGATTCACAAGCGCGACAAATAGCCCCAGTCTTAACGCCGATTGGCAAGTTGGCATCTTAAGCAAGTATCTTTTGAGTGATGCAGGGTGTGATCAAGGCATACGACCCATCAACTGGTGACGGCGTAGTGATTCGCGATACCGACCTCGCCGAATATGACTTGTCACCAACAGCGCTTGAAGGATCTATTTTTCGAATGTTACGCCAAGGTCAACGCGTATTGTTTTCTCTTGACTCATCGGGTCGCGCAACAACGTTGCGACTTGGCTCTGAGCGTGACATGGAAACTCCTGGCGCATAGCGTTTCTAATTCATGGCCGCGCAATCTTCAAATCAAAAACTGAATGCTTGGGTTGCACAGTGGGCGAAAGTTTTACAGCCTGATGAAATTTACTGGTGCGACGGATCACAACAAGAATACGACTTGCTTTGCAACGCACTAGTAAAATCTGGAACTTTCACGAAACTTGATGACGTCAAGCGGCCAAATTCTTTTTGGGCACATTCCGACCCAGGTGACGTAGCACGCGTCGAAGATCGCACATTCATTTGTTCGGCCAACAAAATTGAGGCTGGGCCAAATAATAATTGGCGCGAGCCCGACGAGATGCGAAGCGAAATGAACGCGCTTTACACCGGCGCAATGCGTGGGCGAACAATGTATGTCGTACCTTTTTCAATGGGCCCACTTGGCTCACCAATTGCGCATATCGGTGTGCAATTAACCGATAGCGCTTATGTTGCAGTCAGCATGCGGATCATGACTCGCATGGGACAAGGTGCACTTAACGCACTTGGCAACAATGACTGGGTGCAATGTTTGCATTCTGTTGGTGCACCGTTAACTGACGGCAAAAAAGATTCACCTTGGCCGTGCAACCCCGACAATAAATACATCGTGCACTTTCCAGAGACCCGAGAGATTATGAGTTACGGTTCGGGCTACGGCGGTAACGCACTACTTGGCAAAAAATGCTTTGCGTTGCGAATTGCATCGGTTATGGCTCGCGACGACGGCTGGCTTGCCGAGCACATGTTGATTTTGAAACTCACGAATCCAAAAGGTGAATTTAAATATATTGCGGCGGCGTTTCCGTCGGCTTGCGGCAAAACCAACTTGGCGATGCTCGTGCCAACAATCAAGGGCTGGAAAGCCGAAACAATCGGCGATGATATTTGTTGGATGAAGTTTGGTGCAGATGGTCAGCTCTACGCGATCAACCCTGAGGCCGGCTTCTTTGGTGTCGCACCTGGCACTGGTTACGACACCAATGCAAACGCAATGCACACACTTCTAGGAAACTGCATTTTCACGAACACTGCTTATACCCCTGACGGCGATGTGTGGTGGGAAGGCATGACAGATTCGAAACCAGCGCGCGCAATCGATTGGCGCAACCAAGCATGGACTCCAGAAACCGAAACTCCAGCCGCTCACCCGAATGCGAGATTCACAGCGCCGGCTAGTCAATGTCCGTCAATTGCGCCAGAGTGGCAAGACCCAAGTGGCGTGCCAATCTCGGCGATTTTGTTTGGTGGCCGTCGCCAGACAACCGTACCTTTAGTGACTCAGGCATTTGATTGGGATCACGGAGTTTTTCTCGGTTCAATCATGGCTTCTGAAACCACCGCAGCAGCTGGTGGCGCAGTCGGAAAATTACGATTCGACCCGATGGCAATGTTGCCGTTTTGCGGTTACAACATGGCAGACTATTTCGCACACTGGCTAAAAATCGGCACCAAAACTTCGGCCGCGAAACTGCCACAAATCTTTTTCGTCAACTGGTTTAGACGTGACAATGAGGGTCGATTTCTATGGCCTGGATACGGTGAAAACAGTCGGGTACTAAAGTGGGTTTTCGAACGACTTGCTGGCACTGCTACGGCACATAAAACAGCTATCGGTTACTTGCCAAATACTGATTCGCTAGATATTTCTGGATTAAAAGTTTCCAGCGAAGATCTTGAGCAGTTACTGACTATCGATGAGGCTGGATGGCGTGAGGCCGTGCCGCAGATTCGCGAGCACTTTGCCGCATTTGGTGATCGTCTGCCAGCAAAGTTGACGGCTTCACTTGACTCGCTTGAGTCAGCACTATTTTAATAAGTGTTAATAAGTTTTTTAGCCGGCTTGACCGACAAGCACTGCGCGAATTCCAAGCCCCATAATAAATAGTCCACCAACGCCGTAAAGCAAATACACGCGACTCTTAAGTTGAGCGCGGTATGAATAAATAATTGCAATCGCAATAATCGCCACAAAACCGTAAAACGCATGAAACGCCGGATATTCAATTTTGTCGCGATTGACAACAGCGACACCAAGTGCCACCTGCACGAAAACCGAAAACTGCACAATGCCAATGAACCACCACAAAGCCCGACTACGCAACTCGGTATTTTTGTGCGCCGCAAGTGCCCAGACACCAGCCATTCCATTACCGATAATCATGATCCACGCCCACGAATTATGTAACTCAAGCAAAGTTAAAGCGACAAACATCGATTGTCTACAAATTCATTAAGTCTTGGGCGATTTCTCGAATCATTGATTCTTGTCCAGCGACCAAGCGACGCTTTCCTAATTCTTGCCAAAGATCTTCTTGACTTACACCAAATTCAGCTGCCAACTGCCTAACTTGTGGAGCAAAACCACTAAACACACCAGCGTCTCCACTTTGAATGCTTGAACTAGTGGTCCGTGGCAAAAACTCTGGATACTTCATTTCTACGAGGTGGCTCATTTCAAGAAACTTATCCAGCGGCGGAGCAGAGCCCGTCATGCGTCGGTAATTAACGATGATGCTCTCAAGCGGTGCGTTACCTGCACCTGCGCCTAGTCCCATTGATGAACCATCAATTATCGTCGCATCATTTTCAATCGCTGAAATTGCATTTGAAACTCCGACTCCAAGATTGTTGTGTGCATGAAAACCGACTTGAACTCCGATTTCTTGTTTCAGGGCAGCAACACGGGCTACAACATCTTTTGGAACATAATTTCCAGCTGAGTCCATCAGCACGACTGCCGATGCACCGTAACTTGCCATTAGCTTCGCCTGCGAAACTAAACCTTTCAAGTCGATTGCGTGGCTCATCATCAACACGCCATGCACAGTCTGATTTTGTGCAGAAAGAAATTCAACATGTTTTTGAGCCGTTGTCACCTCAGTGACATGAGTACCGATTCTAAAAATATCCACGCCTGACTTGATCGCCGGAATCAGGTCTCGCTTGATAGTTGCGAAACCTGGAATTGCATGAATTGCGAGTTTGACCTTGTTAAGACTTTCGCGAGCTGCAGCTAGAAGAGAATTATCGTCCGTCTTAGCTTTACCGACCAAAAATGATGAAGCGCCGATTCCGTTTCCGTGCCCAACCTCAACTGCCCAAACTCCTGACTGCTCTGCAATCTGACAATATTCACGCACGAAGTCCGGAGTCAGAGTGTGTCGTAACGCATGATTACCGTCACGAAGCGTCACATCATAAAATGAGATCATGACTTTATTCTCGCATCTTTTAGTCGATTTGCTTGGACATGTTGTGTGGCAGTTTCAACAGCCGCAGCGTTGATGATGTCTAGGTTTCCAGAGTATTCAGGCAAATAATAGCCCGAGCCGAGAACCTTGACAGTCGCTGAGATTTGCCCGCTGCCTGCAACATGCGGTTCAACAACGAGGTCATATCCCGGAACATAACTCTTAACTTTTGCAACCAAATCGCGAGTCTCTTTTAAAATTTGAACTAGATCAAAGTTTGCTGCACGAACATGCACAGTTGTCCGCATCATCACGGGTGGTTCTGCCGGATTTAAAACGAGGATTGATTTAACCGCCGAGCAGCCAGTTAATAGAGTCGCCATATTCTCAGTTGAATCGATGTACTCGTCAATGTTGTTGCGTGTTGCAGGCCCAGCCGACAGTGACGCAATGCTCGACGAAATTTCTACTTCTTCGACCGACTTGGCGTGCTTTGTGATTGCATAAATCAATGCAGCAGAAGACTGTCCACCACAAGTAATCATTGAGTAATTTGCGACATTCTCAGTTGAAATTTTCATTGAAGCAGATTTATCAATCAACACTGGCACGAGTTGCTTGCCGATTCGTGATGGAGTCAAATCAATAATCCATCGTTTGTGCTGTTGCACGATTGCCCAGTGTTCGGCGTGAGCGGAGGCCGAAGTTGCATCAAAGACTCCGTCTAATTGAGCCCAAAGTGGCTCTAGCGATTCGATTCCAGAGTCCAATAGATTTGGCACACGACCACTCATACGCATTAGACCAGAACTAGTTGACCGCCTTCCAACGAATGCCAACACTTCAAATTTTGGATCTTTCAACAATCTTTCGCAAAGGTCGGTACCGATGTTTCCGGTTCCGATAACGGCGACTTTAATTTTGTCGTTGCTCATAGGCCAAACCTCTCGACTTAAAAGAGTTCGCATGAGGTTGATATCCCAAAAAATCGCGCAACGCATCAATCGAAATCATCGGATCAAGATCTTCTAGCGGGGGTGACACCAATGTGCCGTCGGGAAGTTTGCTTGTTGCAAGTCGCGGCAAATATCTTTGATCTGGTGACATTTTGATCTCAATTAGTTCAGCCTTTGATGACTCAAGCGCTGTTTTCAGTTTAGTATCAAAACTATTTTTACTATCAATCAAACAATAACTAAAGCCGAATGCTTTAGCGATATCTGAAAAATCTGGGAAACTAATACCCGAATTAATGTCAGAGCCCGAAATTCGCGCATCAAAGAGGTTCTGTTGCGAGATCTTAATCATTGTGTAGCCATCGTTGTTGAAAATAAATAGCTTCATCGGAATCTTGTGATGCTTGACTACTTGAAGTTCTTGCAAGTTAAACATGATCGCCCCATCAGTGTTTAAGCAAACCAACTGCCGCTTGGGGCCAGCAAAATATGCCCCAATTGCGCCGGGCAGACCAAATCCCATTTCACCAAGGCCCTGTGATGTGAAGATGCGTTGCGTCCCTTTGGCACCCAACGCATAATGGCCAGTCAGTAACCCTGCGCCGACATCAGTTACAACAATTGAATCATCGTGTAGCGCAGAGTTAAGAAACTCCATCACATCAAATGAATGAACTTGGTCAGAGCTCACAGCAGCCCCGATTTGTTCTGACCGAGGGAGTTTCTGCCAAATGTCTTTGGCACTTGCAACCCAGCTCGTAAGTGACTCGCTTAATGAAACTTCTGAAAGGTCCTTTAGTAGTTGCCCGATGAAAGAATCCGAACTTTGACAGATCGAATTCCATTGATTTTTGGCAAATTTGGAAAGTTCAACTTCGTCGATATCAACTATCCAGCGATCTGCCATTCTTGCAAAATCATCACGGTCATAACCGATTTGAGGAATTGCTAATCGCGTTCCAACGCAAAGCAGAAAATCACTTCTCTGTAAAATAATGTTCGCTGCTCGGTCGCCATAGATTCCAATTCGACCCATATTCAATGGATGAGAATTTTCAAACAGGTCTAATGCCGACCATGAAAGACAAAATGGAATCTGATATTTCTCAATTAGTTCGCGCGCATTGCGCAATGCACTCTCATCACGAATACCATTTCCGAAATAAAGCAACGGGCGACTGGCATTACTCAACCGTTTCGAACACTCGGCAATCAACTTTGAATTTGTTGCCGATTGACTTTTTATAATTTGATTCTTGTCTGCGACCGAAATCATTATCTGCTCGGACGGAGAAGTTAGTTTGCGCTGCAGATCCATTGGGAAGTCGACAAGAACTGGTCCTTTTCGGTCAGTGCAAGCCGAATCCCAAGCAGAAACGAACTTTGATGTGATCTCGTTTGACGAGAGAATTCTTGAGGCTGATTTTGTTATCGGATCGGCAACTGTTTTTGAGTCAAATCCCTGCACGCCGTAAGCGCGAAAATCTTGCATATTCTCGCAATGGAACGAGCTCTCGTTTCCGGAAAGAATAAAAACTGGGATCGAATCAAGGTAAGCGCTCAAGATTCCAGAAAGCGAATTAACGGTGCCACCGCCAGTAGTAACTAATGCAACACCGACTTTGCCTGAAACTCGGCAATACCCTTGCGCTTCCATGACTGCTGCTTGCTCATGATGCGAAAACACAAACTTTATTTTTTTGGTTTTACCAATTGCATCAACAAGAGCCAAGTTTCCTGCACCGGTAATGCAAAAAATTGTGTCTACGCCTCGTTCTACGAGTAAGGCCGCAACAACATCTGCGCCCGTTGTGCTTATTGAATCAGACATTTATCCTCAAATTTTTGGTATTCAAGCTTCGCGACTTATGAATTCAATTTCAGTTACTCAAACTAATCAATTAATTCTACTATGGCACGCTTCCAAGAAATAGCCTCATCAACACCCAATGCAGTTTTCGTAATTTGATTATCAGCAACATACCGATCACCTGTAATTTCGTGGCTTTCTACCTCTACTTTCGCCGAAAACTGCTCAGCGACAAATTCTGCAAGATCGAGAATCCTCACAGGCACTGAACTACCAATTGACAACAGAGGTAAACCCGAATTCGCATTAAGTGCAGCAACGACCCACTGCGACATCTCTAATGCCGACAGGTAGCTACGAACCGTCATTGGATCTCCGGTCAAACGAATTACTCCTGAAGTTTTTGCCATTGAAATGAACGATGGAACTGCGTAGTGAATCTTTCCGCGGATGTGCGAACCGATAAAAGAGTAAAGTCTCGCAATCCGTAAGTCAAAAATTTCTCGACGATAAGCACTCTGTAGAAGATGTTCAGCTTCCAATCGACCTTCAACAAACCTTAATTTCGACCAATTTTTGGTCGAGTCGTTGCTTGAATCGAGCGGAAAATATCCAAAGCAAGCACCAGAACTTGCGTGAACCACAACAGGTTTAGTTGCGAGTGTCTCACACCATTGAATTAATCGTTGAGTGAATTTGACAAAATCTTCTGCAGCTTTTTCGCTATACGCAAGTTCTGAACCGTCGGCCGCAAGTTGCAACAAATGCGTAACCGAAGAATCAAAACTCCACTCGTTTAGTAAATCAGCTTGTACATGTTTGAGATTCAAATCATTCATTACTTGCTTGTCAAGGTCGACGATTGCGCTACGAGAAACGAGAGTGATCGACTCGGGGCGCTGATCTTTTGGGATCGACGAAAGATAGTCAACGACACTTCGACCAACAAAGCCTGAAGCGCCTGTAATCAGAAGATTTTTCATCAAAGTAATCACTAAACAATAGTAGAACTGCTAGTGAAACTTAATATTTTTTATTGATCACTTCCGCAATAATAAAGTTCGGTCGATTTTTGACTTCAGAGTGAATCATTGCCACATATTCGGCCAAGATGCCGATCATAAAAGACAGCAGGCCAAAGAAGAACAGCACGATTGTGACAATGGTTGCAAAACCAGCAAAAGGCGTGCCGATTATGAATTTAAGGATTGCAAAAATCACCATCGTGCCAAGTGCCAGACCTGAGCAACCAATTCCAAACCAAGTTATAAACCTAAGTGGAACATCTGAGAAAGAAAGAATTCCGTGCTTGGCCAGTCGTAAAACGGTTGACAATCGGGCTTTTGATTCTCCGCCAAATCGGGCAGGCCTCGGAGAACTTATCCCAAACGATTTAAAGCCAACCCATGCAAACAGCCCGCGAACAAATCGATTACTTTCTTGCATTGATCGCACAGCTTCATAAACTTTTCTATCTACTAGCCGATAGTCACTGACACCTTTAGGAATGAGCCCACCGGTTAGACGGTCAGCGACTAAATAAAACAAGCGAGAATTAATTCTCCGAAGCAATCCGCTAGATTCGCGCTTCTCGACAATCATGTAAATATTTTCAAAACCTTGTTCCCATTTTTTGACAAACTCAAATATCAACTCTGGCGGGTCTTGCAGGTCGGCAGTCATAATCACACAAGCATCACCGCTTGCTAACTCAAGCCCAGCCGTGACTCCGCCGTCCATTCCAAAATTACGAGACAAGCGGATCGGTTTAAAACGTTTGTCGGTTGCCGAAATCTTTTGCAACAATGGCCAAGTCTTATCTTTTGAACCATTCTCGACAATCAAAACTTCAAACTCATACTTTTTGAGCTTATTCATCACTGCCGTCAATTGACGCGCAAGTTCATTAACACAGTCTTGTTCGTTATACGCAGGAATGACAATTGAAATTAATTTTTTAGATTTGCTCATACACCTGCCATGAACTCATCGATTGTTGAGATCATGTAGTCAATCATTTCGTCGGTCAAACCCGGGTAGACACCAATCCAAAAAGTATTCGTCGTAATGATGTCGGAGTTTGTCAGGTCACCGACTACTCGATGTGGAATATTTTGATAGGCAGGCTGTTTCAACAAGTTGCCAGCAAAGAGTTGTCGAGTGCCGATTCGGCGAGACTCGATATGTTGAACCAAGTCGTAACGCTTGACTGGCGCCCCAGGACGAATAGTAATTAAAAAACCAAACCAACTCGGCTCCGACTTTGGAGTCGTTGCTGGAAGTATAAAAAACTCTTCATACTTCTTCAGACCTTCGTATAGTCGATTGAAATTTTTTCGTCGGGCTGCGATGAACCCCGGGAGTTTTTTTAGTTGTGCCACGCCAACCGCTGCTTGCATGTCAGTGAGTTTTAAGTTGTAGCCGATCTGCGAATAAATATGTTTATGGTCGTATCCATATGGCAGACCACCGAGTTGCCAATCAAATCTTCGACCACACGTGTCATCGTGACCAGTTGGACACCAACAATCACGACCCCAGTCGCGCAGTGATTCAACAATCTTGCGCATGCTTGCAGTTTTTGCTTGCACACAACCACCCTCGCCCATCGTCACATGATGTGCCGGATAGAAACTTGCAGATGATAAATCGCCGAACGAACCAACTGGTTTGCCGTCATACATTGCGCCAACAGCGTCACATGAGTCTTCGATAACGAAAAGATTATTCTCTTTAGCAATACTCATCACGGCATCCAAGTTAAATGGATTACCAAGTGTGTGCGCCATGACGATTGCCCGAGTCTTTGGCGAAAGTGCAGCCTGCATTTTTTCGGCGGTGGCATCGTATGTGCCGAGTTCGCAATCAATAAAAACTGGAATCAGTCGGTTTTGAACAATCGGATTTACCGTTGTCGGAAACCCAGCAGCCATTGTGATCACTTCGTCGCCGTCAACTAATGCGCGCTTGCCCAAGCGATCAGACTTAAGCGCCGAAACTGCCAAAAGATTTGCCGACGATCCTGAGTTGCAAAGCATTGCGTGTTTGACACCCATCACTTTTGCAAATTCTTCTTCAAATTCGTGGGCAAACCTTCCAGATGTCAACCAGAAGTCAAGTGACGAGTCAACAAGATTCGTCAGCTCTGATTCATCAAAAACTTTTCCTGAAACTGGTATCTGCGAGATTCCACCTAAAAACGGCTTCTTAGGGAAGGCTTCGGCATAATACTCGCCGACTAATTCAAGGATTTGTTCTCGCAGTGCATCTTTTTTGTCCGAAGTCATTGTTTACAAATCTAACGGATCAGGGTGTCTGCTTCGTGACCGCCTTGCGCGATTCGCAGTGCGCCATTCGTGTCGCCCTCAAGTATTGTGATGCTGCAGTTGTCTAGTTTGTGAATTACGAGCCGATCATCTTGGATTATTGAACCAACGACCGCGTTAATCGCAATAAAGTGAGAAAAAATTACAGTATTTTGATCAATTCCTCGTACGAACTTGACCAATTCATCTCGAAAGGTAATGAAGTTGAGATCTAAGTCAGACCACTTGCCCTGCATTACATTGCGTAACCAATCAACACGATCTTTCATCTGCACACCAGGTGGCGATGGAATTTCTGAAACTTGTCCAACTATTTGCACTTGGCTACCGCGAATTTTTGCAAACGCTTCAGCCGTCTGTTGACATCGCAATAACGGGCTTGAAATTATTTGCACTTGCTCGTCACCAAAAATTTTGCTCAACT
>CAMAWU010000041.1 GCA_945862025.1 Ferrithrix thermotolerans DSM 19514
CTTTGAACTGCGGAAATAATAAGTTGAGCGGTCACTTGGTGAGAGCGAAACCGACTGCGACTTGCGGATGATTTTCAAGAGAACATCATTTGCGCCGCTAAAGGCAAGACCTGGTTTTGTGAATTGCTTCAAAAGCTCTAGGTCAGAAAAACGAGCACTACGGGTTGGCCCAACGACTTCTGGGAACTTTGAATTAAACATCGCAGCAACCCGGGTTAGACCCCACTCAACTTCTTCGACGTAGAAAAGGTCAGCTTGATTAAGGCTGTAGTGCGGACGATCAGGCCTCGAGTTGCCATATTTGACCATTACTACTGGTCGACCTTCACCGCCGGGTAGACCCGACAGCGGACTGTCACCAGCGGCTGCGTTTACAGAACCACTGATGCCGGCAAGACCGGAAACAGTCAAGCCGAGGGTCATTAAGACTGTAATTATTTTGTTTTTTAGCATCTACTAAGCCTAATTCGTGATCAAAATCGAATGTGCGATATACGAATTTTCGTTAGCCTGAACGAATGCATGACGACAAACAGCAAAATAGCGCCACTGCTGCAATCAACGTCGGTCGCGATGACTCAAATGGTCTAGCTCCGTCGCTGACCACTTCAAGCACCTGGACAAGTTCAGGTTTAGAAGAAAGCCACCGCCAAGCCAAAGCACTTCATCAGACTGGAAATTATTCGCGATATGCAAATCCGACAGTTCAGGCGTTTGAACAAGCAATTGCGGAATTAGAAAATACTGAGTCGGCACTTGCATTCGCATCTGGGATGGGTGCAATTTCAACTGTCGTGCTTGCATTGTGTTCAACAGGCGACCATATTGTCGCCCAACGAAATTGTTACGCCGGCACACTCGCATTTTTTAACGGACCATGTGTTCGACTCGGAATTGAAGTGACTTATGTTGATGGTCGCAATGCTCACGAATTTAGCGCAGCAGTGCGACCGGGAAAGACAATGATGGTTTTTGCCGAGTCGCCAACTAATCCGCATCTGGATCTAGTAGACCTCACAGAACTTGGTTCAATCAAAGGACCTTTCACGGTAGTTGACTCAACTCTCGCCACGCCGTTATCGCAACGACCTCATGATTATGGAGTGTCAATAGTTCTGCATTCAGCGACTAAGGGAATCGCTGGCCATAACGACGCAACACTTGGTGTGATTGCCGCTGATTTGGATTTGATCAATGACATCTGGGCCTACTCAGTTTTGCACGGAGCAACTGCATCACCATTTGATGCGATGAACGGACTGCGCGGAATTAGAACATTAGATGTACGTCTCGAAAGACAAAGTCGGTCGGCCCAGGAGATTGCCGAGTGGTTATTGGCGCAAAAAAATGTTACTGGCGTGCATTACCCAGGCCTCAAATCGCACCCTCAACACGAATTAGCAATTAAGCAGATGCGTTATTTTGGGTCAGTACTTTCATTTGAAATTGCTGGTGGTCGCGAGGCCGCCGCAAAGCTAATTGGTGCGCTCAAACTGATCCGACCTGCCGTAACTCTCGGCGGACCAGAGACCTTGATCTCACACTCGGCGACAAGCACTCACAACAGTGTTGACATTGAAACAAAAACTAAAACCGGATTGAACGATTCACTACTGCGAATTTCAGTTGGTCTTGAGGCCTTTATCGATATTAGAAACGACTTAGAGACGGCCTTGAAAAGCTGTTAACGCTCTTCTTTGAAGATCACGTGCTTGCGCACGACTGGGTCATACTTTTTGAGTTCTAAACGCTCGCGAGAATTAACTTTGTTCTTGCGCGTGACATAGGTAAACCCAGTGTCAGCAGTGCTACGAAGTTTGATAATTGGACGCTTGTCTTTACTTTTGGCTGCCATGGCGATTACTCAGACTTTCTTTCCGGCGCGCCGCATTTCGGCGACGACTGATTCGATCCCGCGTTTGTCAATTGTGCGAACACCTTTGGTGCTCACTGTGAGTGTCACCCAACGGCGCTCGGACGGCAACCAGAATCGACGCTTGTGAGAGTTCACTCTCCACCATCGCTTTGTACGAATGTGGGAGTGAGAGATTGTATGACCCTTACTTGGGGTCTTTCCGAGGACATCGCAGCGATTTGGCATTGGAACAGTATAGAGGGCGCCAATACCCCGATACACTTTGTCGTCATGAAACCTGAGATTCACCCCGACTATCAACCCGTTGTTTTTGAAGACGCTTCGGCGAACTATCGATTCTTGACTCGATCAACTTTGAAGGCTGATCCAACCAAGACGGTTGTCTGGGAAGACGGCAACACTTATCCGCTCGTGCAATTAGATATTTCTAATGCCAGCCATCCTTTTTACACTGGCCAAATGAAGATTATTGACTCGGCTGGTCGTGTTGATCGCTTCAACAAACGTTATGGTGCCCGCAAGAAGACTGTCGTTAAGAAAGAACCTAATTCAAAGAAGTAACTTGGTTTAAAACTTCTTGCGAGATTATCGTTTGACGATAATTTCAGATGTGAGTTTCTTAACCGAAGTCTCACCGATCAAAGCCATCGTGCGCGAAATACCACTGGTGATGTGATCTAGCGCCCACTGAACACCGAGTTCGCCAGCCGCACCGAGTCCATATAGATATGGACGACCAAACATCACCGCGCGTGCACCTAGTGCACAAGCTTTAACAACATCTGAGCCGCGCCGAGCGCCGCCGTCGACTAGTACTTCAATTGAGTCGCCGACTGCGTCGATCACGCTTGGTAGCAATTCGATGGGTGCAGGCGCGCCATCAAGTTGGCGACCACCATGATTTGAAAGCGCGATCGCATCAACACCAAGCGACGCAGCAGTCTTGGCATCTTCGACGCACTGAATACCCTTGAGCATTATCGGCAAGCCAGATTCTTCGCGAATCCAATCAAGATCTCTCCAACTTAAAGTTGGGTCGAACTGCGAGTTGACATAGTCGGATAAATTAATTGCCTTTGAACCATCAACATCTGAGCGGCCTGCAACAGCAGAAAATGTAATCGGCTCATTTGTCACAAACTTATATGTCCATCGCGGATGACGAATGCCGTCGATGAAAGTCTCGAGGCCAATCTTTGGTGGAAGTGTGAACCCACGGCGTACATCACGCTCACGCCGACCAAATACTGATGTGTCTACCGTGACCATGATTGCTTTGTAGCCAGCAGCCTTGGCGCGTTGCACGAGTTCGCGAGATAAACCGCGATCGCGCCACACATAAAGTTGATACCACAACGGACCAGTCGCCACTGCGGCGACTTCTTCGATGCTGCGAGTGCCGAGTGTCGACAAAGTGAACGGCAACGAATTTTTGCCAGCCACACGGGCTACTGCAAGTTCGCCTTGCGGATGGGCAATGCGAGTGAAACCAGTTGGCGAAAGTGCGATTGGAAACGGCACCGGCTGCCCCATGATTGTGGTTGCTGTATCAATCTGCGAAACATCACGCAACACTTTTGGGATTAGTCCGAATTTTGAAAACGCCGCACTGTTGTTGTGTAATGACCACTCGTCTTCGGCGGCACCGTCAAAATAGTCGAAAACACCACCAGGTAAATTGCGTTTTGCGAGTAGACGCAAATCTTTGAGGTCACCACATGCGGCCAAGCGACGCTTGTCGCCGTTGAACTCGAACTTGCGCAGTTGAACTACTGAGCGAACTGATTTGAACATGAACCTATGCTAGCGAATTTATAATATCTGAGACTTCTTCGATGGTTGTGCGCGGGTTGATGATGCAAAACCTCAACACCGTTTCTCCGTTCCAAGTTGTTGGCACGACAAATGCTCGCCCTTCGTTGAGCATCATGTCGCTCCATTGTTGGTATTGCTGGGGTGTCCAGCTTTTACGCCTAAAAACAATTATCGACAGTTCAGGCTCAAGCAACAATTCTAGAAACGATAAGTTCTTAATTATTTGAGCCGCTTCACGAGTGACCTGCAACGTGATCTCCATTGCTTCTTCATAGGCTTCGGTGCCGTGAGTGGCAACACTGAACCAAAACGGTAGGCCACGCGCTCGGCGCGACAAATGATGGGCCATGTCAGCAGGATTTGCAAGTGAATCACCAAGATCTTGCTGTTGCAAAACCTCTAGATATTCAGCCCGTTGAGTGTGTGCGCGACGGGCCGTATCTGGGTCGCGATAAATCAATGCGCAGCAATCAAATGGTCCGAAAAGCCACTTGTGTGGATCAACAATAAAACTGTCGGCCATTTCGATGCCTACAAACAGATGTCGAACACTCGGTGCACAAAGTGCGGCAGCCCCGTATGCCCCGTCGATATGGAACCATGTGCCGAGTTCACGCGCTTGCTCACCTGCTGCCACGAGATCGTCAATCACGCCAAGGTTTGTTGTGCCCGAAGTTGCAACGATCGCACAAATTCGCTTGCGATCTTGCTCACTGAGATTTGCGATAGCGGCGCGCAAGTTGACGCCTGACATTCGACCTTGTTTATCGGCTACAACTTTGACTACATCGGCATCCATTGCGTTAACCGCCAACCCGACTGATGAGTGAGACCCAGATGAGGTGACGATCAAAGGCCGCACTGCATCGAATTGTCCTTGACCATTTTGTCGCCAACGCCAACGAGCAGCGATCAATGCAGAGAGATTGCCGGCTGTACCGCCGCTTACGAACACACCACGGCTAGTTGTCGGAAAGTTCGCCAAACTCGCGACCCATTGCAGTGCTTGATTTTCTGCGTAAACCGCGCCAGAGCTTTCAAGCCAAGATCCAGCATAAATATTTGAAGCACTCAACACAAGATCAAACAACACTGCACTTTCAGTCGGTGCGCCTGGAACAAACGACAAAAATGATGGGTGGTCCACGCTGATACACGCACGCGACAACTGAGTTGTAAATATTTCTAGAGCGCGCAAGCCGCCGAGGCCTTCGGGAGTAATTGTGTTTCCAACAAGTTGCTGTAACTGGCTAAGAGTTTTTGGACCATCAAGCGGTGGTGGATCAAGGCGAATTCGGTCTAATGCGTATTCAATAACTGCATCTGCCAACTTTTCGCTGTCCTGATCGTGGTAGTGCATCCAGTAGCCATCAGACTCATTGCCTGAGGAGGGATGCACTGGGAGACTTGTCACCATGATTTCAAAACCACAATTGCGAACTCTACTTGCGACCAGGGGTAATCTCTACATATGACTAAAAAACTAAATTTCAAATTTTTATTCTGGGCGAGCTTGTCATCTTCTTCGTTAATTTTTGGAGCATGTAGTTCAGGTAGCGCTTCAACTTCGACTGCTCTCTCACCTGAAGCCAAAGCCGGGCAAGAACTTGCTTCTGCTTCTGGTTGCGCGAGTTGCCACGGATCTAATGGCGAAGGCCGTGTCGGTGTCAAGTGGATTGGACTTGCCGATTCTCAGGTGACTCTCTCAGATGGCACAACAGTGACTGCTGACGACGCATATTTATACACTTCAATAAAAAATCCGAGCGCTATGCGACGCAAAGGCGTCACTTCGCAAATGCCATCTAACAACCTCACAGATGAAGAGATCGCCAGCATCATCGTTTACATTCGTGCACTTAAAGGCTGATCTCGAAATTTTATTATTGAAGATTTACGCGAGAGTAACCAGTTCGAGCCAAGATTCATTGAAGTAGTCTTCTTGGCCGTCCGGCATCAATAAAATTTTTGTTGGTGCGAGTTGCTCAACAAATTCTGCGTCGTGACTAACCAATACGATCGCCCCTTCCCAACTTGACAGCGAGTCGGCTACTGACTGTCGACTTGATGGGTCAAGATTGTTTGTCGGTTCGTCAAGTAGCAACAGGTTGTTTTTCCCAACCATCATCATTGCCAAAGCAAGTTTTGTTTTTTCTCCACCTGACAGAGTCGCCGACTCTTGATAAACCTTGTCGCCAGATAAGCCAAACATACCGAGCATGCCACGCAACTGCGTTTCTGTAAGGCCGAGTGCAGATGGAGCTTGGTCACGCATGTGCTCAACTAGCGAACGCTGTGGAATTAAGTTGTCATGTTCTTGTGCGTAATACCCAACTTGTACATGGTAGCCATACTTGACTTCGCCATTATCTGGTTTCACTTCGCCCGCAAGAATTCGCAGTAACGACGTCTTACCTGCACCGTTGAGTCCGAGAACTAACAGTCTTTCACCGCGACCGAGATCAAAACTTACATCATGAAAAATATCAGGACCACCAAAAGTTTTGCGCAGACCGTTAACGGTGAGAACTGTTTCGCCACAATGCGGCGGCTCTGGGAATCTTACTTTCATCACTCGCGCACCGCGAGCAGCATGCACGCGAGTATCTTCGATCCGATCAATTCGCTTTTCAATGCTGTGCGCCATCGCCGCTTTGCTCGCTTTTGCTCCGAACCGATCAACCACTCGTTGTAGGCGTTCAATCTCTTTACTTTGCTGAGTCGCCTTCTTCGCTTGACGGGCTTCGTCAGCTTCGCGAGAGATGCCGTATTGCGTATACGTGCCACGGTATTCAACAATTGTTCCTTCAGAGTCTTCATCTGGTCGATCGAGATGCAACACGCGGGTAATCGCTTCGTCGAGCAACTCAAGGTCATGACTAATTACAAGTAATGCACCTTTGTAAGATCGTAGAAAATCGAGCATCCAAGTTTTAGCGTCAATATCTAAATGGTTTGTCGGTTCATCCAGCAACAGTGTGTCGCTACCGCTAAAAAGAATGCGAGCAAGTTCAACGCGACGACGCTCGCCACCAGACAACACACCAAGGGCAAGACTCAGACGATCTGGTTTGAGGCCAAGACCCGCAGCGATGGCTCTTGCTTCGCTGTCGGCGGCATATCCACCTTTAGTTGAAAAACTCTCTTCGGCTCTTGCAAACTTCGCGACATTGCTATCGCTCGCAGTTTCTTCCATTGCGATTCGAAGTTTCTCGATGCGAATTATCTCATCATCAATACCTCGGCCTGAAAGCACATGCGAGATTGCAGTACGGGCGTCAAACTCTCCAGCGATGCGCGGATCTTGTGGCAGGTAGCCAAAACCGCCCTTGCGATTTATGACACCCGACTTCGGCTCATTTGATCCGCCGAGAACTTTAAATAGCGTTGTTTTACCCGCACCGTTTCGACCGACAAGACCAACCTTGTCGCGCGGCATTACCGCAAACGATGCACCATTGACGACCATCTTGCCGCCAATTTCAACACAGAGATCTTTTACCTGAAGCACCCGTCAAGGCTCGCACCGCTTTAGCCTCGCCACAACCTGCGATGCAATCGCCTATTGTGAATGCCAGTGACTGGTGCAACATTGATTCTCGTTGGTTCTGCGGTGGCAATTCTTTGCATGATGCTCGCTGTCTGGGCGACAAGTTTGGTTATGCGTGATGCATCGATAGTCGATATTGCTTGGGGCTCAGGATTTGTTCTTGTGGCTTGGGTTAGTTACTGGCTTGGTGAAGGCAACTCAGCTCGAAGTCTGTTGCTGACAGTACTGACATCTATTTGGGGATTGCGCTTAGCGTTTTATCTAGCAAAGCGCAATCTTGGACATGGTGAAGATTTTAGATATCAATCAATGCGACGCAAACATGGTGCGCGATTTGCGCTCGTAAGTTTGTATACGGTTTTTGGTGTGCAAGGTTTACTGATGTGGATTGTTTCTTTGCCAGTGCAACTCGGACAAGTAAATATTGATCCAAGTTTTGGCGTGGTTGGAATAATCGGTGTTGCCGTGTGGGGCGTCGGGATGTTTTTTGAGGCTGTTGGAGATGCCCAACTTGCGAGATTCAAGCGTGACCCTGCGAACAAAGGCCAAGTAATGAATCGTGGTTTATGGCGTTACACCCGACACCCGAATTATTTTGGCGACTCATGTGTTTGGTGTGGGCTTGGTCTGATTGCTGCCGAATCACGAATCGGGATTCTTGGTCTGATCGGCCCTGTGCTGATGACCTTTTTGCTTGTCAAGGTTTCAGGTGCCGCACTTCTTGATCGGGCAATGCTTAAGCGCAAGCCTGGCTACGAGACGTATGTTGCCACCACTTCAGGGTTCATCCCTCGCCCACCCCGCAGACTTAATTAATTAGTTTTAAGGCGCTTTAGGGAGTTCGCGAAGCACATAGACGCGCGTAATTTTGCCGAGTACATTCATCGGTTCGCGATGCAATATCCGCTCGGTAATCAATTTCTCACCATCTAGAGAAGTCTGAATAACTTCATACCTAATTTCGTTGGAAATTAATCCATAGAAATGCTGACCCGCGTGAACTCCCAGAACCCCAACCGCTGATTCATTAATAACTTCGTTCTTCTCCATCCACACTGCCATGTGCTCGGCAGCATTGCCTTGTGCACGCAAGTACGACATTCCCAACAAGGAGACTGCCGCGAAACCGAGCAAGGTAACTCCAAAAGCCGAATGACGCACTCTTTTCGAAAGCGAGCCCGCAGCATCAACAAGCAATAACAGCATTGGCGGAATCAGAATAACAATATATCTCTGAGTTGGAAGTGTTGTCGAAATCATTGTCAAACTTGGGATCACCCCAAAAAGCAGAACCTTATGAAATCGTTTACTCCCACGTAGTGAAGAGAAAATGAAAAACAAAAATAACACACCGCTAGAAAATCCGATCGTCTGAATAATTCGAAGCCAAATAAAGCTGAGTGGAAAACCGCCGCCGAAGTCCATTTCATCGACAGCAATACCAGATAACAGGAAACCTAAAACCACTGTTGCCACAAAAAATAGTGACAGAAATATCTGTTTAGAAGAATATTTGTATCTTTTGAAAATAAGAATTAATGGAACAACGCCCATACAGAGACCCAAAAATGATATGTACTTACCAAGAGTGACTAGCAACTTTTCTGAGTCGAAAAAGTTAGGTCTTCCATCAACGAACCCGCTAGAAATAAAAACTGAATATTTCGTATTCACCCACCATATGTAAAAAGCCAAAATTGCGCCCGGTACAAATACATAAAGGGCAATCTCACGGGTAATAAATTGTTTTGATTTATTGACTTCTTGATCACCTCTAATAATTGCAAGTGCCAAAAATGCGGCTCCAAAATATGCCGGAATGTACTTCATAATTACTGCCAAGCCAAAAACCAAAGCTGCGACTAGAGGTCGCCATAGTGTTCTGTTGCGACGCTCCATAGCGATCGCAATTGCCAACATCAGCAAACCAACAGGCAGTACATCAGCAGTGCTTGCGGTTGCAAATGCAATTATTAACGGGTTTAAGATAACCAAACCTGACCAGAAATAGAATAGAGATCTGGTGTTAGCCCAGCGCTCCCGTGTCAACATCCAGCCAGCAATAATGATCATCAATCCACCACACAGTGAGGGCAACTTTGCTAGCCAGAACCAATCGTGATAACCAACGATTTTATAGAGCAACGCCAACACAAATGAATAGCCCAATGGGTTGGCTTGAACCGCAAAATAATTGTCTATCAAACCAGATTGACTCGGATCAGCTAATGCCCGAGCAGCCATCGAAAATGGATACTCAAGGTTGACATAGCCGCGACCCATCCACGGGGCGTAAAGCACCAACATCGCGAATAGTGAGTAACAAACTGGAGCGTTGCGAATGAAAAAGGACTTCATGTATTTACTCACAACCCATTGAGCGGACGACGGGATTTGAACCCGCGACCCTCACCTTGGCAAGGTGATGCTCTACCACTGAGCCACGTCCGCAATTACTTCGGTTACTTCACTTACTTAAGGGTTTGAGTTTAGCAACGGGTCGGCAGTACTCAACAGTTCATTGTTCAGATTTGTTGAGTTAGTTAACCGCACTACCCCAGCAAGTGACGCAAGCACCACTGCCCCGCCAAGCATCTGAATCAAAGAAATCTGTTGTTTATAGACGAGCCATGCGCCAGTGGATGAAATTACTGGGCCGAGTAACAGGATCATTGATGAAACCGAGGCATCAACATATTTCTGTGCCCAGATCATAAAACTATGTCCAATTGTGCCCGAGAAAAGTGTCATTACTATCAAGAAGGCGAGATCACGCCACGAGATCTCAAGAATGTCGTTACTCGTGATTAGCGCATAAGGAACAACAACACAAACCTGAATAACACTTACGCCGAACAAGAACTGCCAGGTATCAACGCCATCTACGCGGCGGCGTTTCGATGAGATGAAGTAAAGCGTCCACAGGATTGCATTTATCAGCGCAAGAAAATCACCGTGCAGTGATGAACCACCGGCATTGCCTGCGCCAAGGACTATCACAACAACCCCAGCAAAACTTGTCAAGGCAAGAACTATTTGCAATTTAGAAACTTTTTCATTGAGAAATTTTGGTGCAACAAACAAAACTATTGCTGTCGAGATATTGCCAATAATTGTGGCATTAGCAATCGAAGTCGTAGTGACCGCAGTAAAACCGAAAATCGTTGATGTACCAAATAGCACTCCAGGTACAAGCACTGATTTCAGTAAGCCCTTATTGAGACGCGAGCCATTTCGACGCACAATTAGATAAAGCACTGGCGGCCAAAACAAAACTCGGTAAAACAAAATCGAATTCATTGAAATTTCTGGCGCCAAAAATAGTAACGGCCCAATTCCCCATGCGAACACTGCAATAAAAACTGCGATCACAGGCACCGCAGTAATTTGCTTGCGCGCCAACGCCAGCAACTTCATTTAGGTTTATCGGGTGAACGCAAATCTATCCGCAACGTGAGAACACCGTCCTCGATTGTGGCAGCAGCGTCGCTGAGCATCGCGAAGTCTTGAAAGTCGAGTTGGGCCTGGGCAAGAAAATGCTGTCGTTCTTCGCCTGCCACTGGCGGCAAAGGTCGGCGCTTTACCGATGCGGCCCGTTCACGAAATCTTGCAATCATTTGTACGGGGTCAAATGCTTCAGGCATAACTCAAAACTAGTTGCTAGTTGACTTTGGGACTTGCTTTGATGATGACTTAACTCGAACCGATTCAAGCATCTGATCTTTCGCTCGATCACTAGACACTACGAACTTTCGGTCGCCCATTATCTCAAGTGACGCCAAGACTTCTGATTCAGGACGTGATGCAAGCCAAAACCACACCGTCACCCCAACAAGACCGATGCCAAGTGCGATCATCCCTAGTCCGAGAAGTTGCAAAGATGAAGAAAATAAAGGGTTGCTACTCATTTGTGCCTCTAATCCTAGATCAAGATGGCAAACTGTGCGGTAGTGAATGATGGCGTAATAAATGCATTTTCTATAGTGGCCTTCTTTTGTGTGGGCTTCGGTCTGTTGCGATTCGTCAACCGTTTCGAAACGCAATGGGTTTCACGGGATGGTCTTAAATTTACAGCAAAAGTTTCTTTAGACAGTGCGACCAGCGAGAAATGGATTGATGTCAAAGTTCTGGTTGATGGTGGTTGGTTGATCATCTCAGGGCGTGGAAGAAGAGTGAAACAAATCCACGGCAAATGGAGACTTGCTTATTCGGCAGACTCAAACGATGCTCGAAGGCGGCAGTTTGTGATCTCACGAAAAGACGATGCGAAAGTTAGTGCTACTCTTCGCGTACCTGCCGCTAGTCGCTGTGTGGCGATACTTGAAGCGTTAGCTAGTTCTTGAAATCCCGCAATAGAACTGTTGCTAAAGCGAATATCGTGCTAGAAATTCTGCAACCGGTCTACCGACTTGATCTAAATTAATTAAAAATGCGTCATGCCCATGCGGAGAATCAATTTCGAAGTATTCACACGATCCGTCTATCTGATTAATTAAGTCACGAATCTGCTTTTGTTGATATGTCGGATAGAGAATATCGCTTGAGATACCCACAGATAAAACAGGCGCCGTAATACGAGAAACTGCCGTCTCTAAGTTTCCGCGACCGCGGGCGACGTCGTGAAGATCCATTGCCTTACCGATAATTAAATAACTATTCGTGTCAAAGCGCCGAATCAGTTTGTCTCCGTGATGGTCTAGATAGTTCTCCACTTCGAACTTGTCCCATAAACCAAGACCGTTGTAGTCGGCATCCATGTCGGCAAGCTCACGACCGAAACGATCAGTGAATACGTTGTCGCTACGAAATGTAACTTGGGCGACCATGCGCGCAATTGCCAAGCCTTGCCACGGACCTTGTCCGACCTCGGCATCGTAGTAATCGCCACCATTCCACTTTGGGTCAAGACGAATTGATCGGCGACCGATTGCTCCCCACGCAATTTGTTGAGCGGTGGCTTGCAGGCAAGTAGCGATCGGTACGAGCGTGCGCACGCGATGCGGAAATGTAATTCCCCATTCGAGCACTTGCATTCCCCCCATTGATCCACCAATGACTGAGTGCCAAACTTCAATGCCGAGCATGTCGCTGACACGAACTTGAGCGCGCACCATATCTCGAACCGTGATAACTGGAAATCGCGAACCATATGGTTTGCCATCTATCGGATGTGGCGACGCTGGACCGGTTGAACCTTGACAACCACCCAAAGAGTTAGTGCACACAACGAAATATATATCTGTATCAATCGCGCAGCCCGAGCCAACTAAACCATCCCACCAACCTGGAGCTGGTTGTGATTCTTGTGCGCTGCCAGCGGCGTGAGAATCACCTGTCCACGCGTGACACAAAAGAATTCCATTTGATTTGTCTGAATTTAACTTGCCCCAAGATTCGTAGGCGATTGTTACTTGTTGCAGAGTCTTGCCACTGTCTAACGCCACAGGTCGATCAGTTTGAAAGTCTAAAAACTTTCGACTACCAAAAGGAGAGCCAATACGCCATGCACCAGTTGCTGGATAATCTTGTCGCATCTTTGGTTTCTCCCTTCTGTTTAGAAAAGCAGAAGTTCAAAAACTTGAATCAGAGTTTGGCCGTTGCTCCGCAGATGCGGAACCACATCCCCACCCGAAGGTGAGCTGGCACCGTGGGCTCTAAACCCCGGTTGCCGGACCAAATTGGCCACTCCTGATGCAACTTCTTGCGCTCCCACTTTCGTGGCATTGCCTTACCAATGATAGCGGGATAGATTGAACGACAACACGCGAGCGGAGTTGAGTCCTATTCGTGTTTGTCAATCGCACAGGCTGCTGTGCCGCCTGGAAGATGCTGGCGATTTTTGGCAATTACTTTATAGATTCCCGAAGAAATCAGTCGGATCACAGGCAGGTCGATCAATACCCCCATCACTGGCCACGCACCACCACCACTTCGCAAAAGTGCTGCGACTGCGCGACTACCCGAACGAATTTGCCCTTGACTAGAAACCCATTGCAACGCCTGATTGCATTGCTCGGTTGTTAGCCCAAGACTTTCTAAATCAGCCTTCTGGTGAGAAATAATTTTTGCCGAAGTTGAGATTCGTTTTTGAATAAAATTTACACACCGCGAACAAAACGAACAATCTCCATCCCAAACTAAAACAGACTCAAGATTTGTTGGTTTGATTTGTTTGTCGGTAACGGCCATAGATTAGAGATTACTTGCAAACTGCGTGCAGATACGATTAGCCAAGATGTATAAATTTTTGTGGCGTCCGTTATGGCTCTTGTTGCATGTGACTGTCGTCCTAACTGTTGTACTGATGATTAACTTGGCCTTTTGGCAATTAAATCGCTACCACGAAAAAGTTGATTTCAATGCAAATGTCAAACTTCGAACTAGCGAACCTATTGTGCCGATTGAAATATTGCTTGAAGAAATTGCCGGCGGCTCTGAGACACCAGCATCGGTTGAATGGCGAACAGTTGTCGTA
>CAMAWU010000042.1 GCA_945862025.1 Ferrithrix thermotolerans DSM 19514
AGCCTGCCATTGCTTCGACCTTCGCCAAGTGGCTCAAGCCACTACTTACGAAAACTAATGCAAACAGAATTCGCCCTATCAATAGAACTGTGTTCATGTATATCTTTCCTTTGTTGTTGGTAATTCTCTGGTTGAGAATTAGTTGCTAGCACAACTATATCAGCAACTAGTTGCGCACGCAACTATTGTCAAGGATGAGTTAGGCTTAATGTTGTGACGAACCCAAATTGGCTGAATTCGGTAGAGATGAAGGCGTGGCGTGGGTTTGTAAATACTTCATCTGATCTGCTGAATTTGATTGCGAGAGATCTCGAGCCATTCGGAATTGACGGTGGCGATTATCAGCTGCTGGCGATGCTTTCTGAGGCTCCAGATCAAAAACTTAAAATGTGTGATCTTGCGGAGAGATTAAGGCTTTCGCGAAGTGGTTTGACCCGTCGCATAGATGGTGTGTTGAAAGCAAAATATGTTGCGCAAGTTCGCGACAATAAAGATGGGCGAGTTGTCTTTGCACATCTAACAAAGAAAGGTTTTGATTTCATAAAAAAAGTCGCTCCGCATCATCTCGAGAGTGTTCGTCGCAGAATGATTGACTTACTCTCTGTTGCAGAGTTGAAAGCGTTCGGTAGTGGCTTTGAAAAAATCTCCAAAAATGTGAAACAATCTGAATAATCGTTTAAATCTTTTCGCGCGATTCGCGCCTGCAATTTTCGTTGTGCTCTGGAGTACTGGTTTTGTCGTCGCGCGCTATGGCACTCGCGATGCTGGTCCGCTCACATTTCTTTGCGTACGAATGTTCATCGCATCTGCACTGCTATGGCTTATTGCGAAAGCTATGCGTGCCCCACGCATGGAACGCGCAGATTGGTCATCAGCAGCAGTTGTCGGCATATTCATGCATGCGACATACCTTGGCGGCGTGTTCGTAGCAATTGACCATGGGCTTCCTTCGGGCCTAACAGCTTTGATCGCGGGGCTTCATCCAGTTGCTACTTCTGTAACGGCTCGAATATTTTTGGGAGAGCAACTCAACCGAAAACAAATATTCGGTGTCTTTCTTGGGTTACTCGGTGTGGGTGCTGTTGTGATTGAAAAACTCGATGCAACAAACGGCGGAGTCACAGCGGTTGCGATGGTCGCAATGGCCATTTCTATTTTGGGATTAACTGTCGGAACACTTGTGCAACGCGCACTCGGTAAAGAAATGCCACTATTGCGCGGGACTGCGACGCAATATCTGGCGTCAGGTCTCGTATTGGCTGTCGCTTCAGGTGTGAGTGAGAATTGGCAGATCAAAATGACTGCGCATACTATTTTTTCGATGGTGTGGGCTGTAGCTGTACTCTCAATCGGTGCCGTTTTAATAATGATGATTTTGCTGGCGCGTCATACCGCCACAAAAGTAAGCAGTTTATTTTTTCTCACACCTGCATTAAGCACGATTGAAGGCGCAATTCTGTTCGGTGAGCGTCTCGGTTGGCTCGCAGTTACTGGACTATTCATAGCAATATTCGGAGTGCGTATAACCATGCAGCCGAATAATTTACAGCAGGTTGACTAGAAAAATTTAGGCTTCGGCGCTGGTGAGGTCGGGGCCTAGAACTATTTTGCCTGCAAAGTGCGGCGAGGCAAGCGCAATCCAGTCAGCTTCTTGTCCGGCCTGCATTGCTGGCACGTAGTGCGTCAGCATCAGAGTTTTAACACCAGCGCGAGCAGCGGTTTTCGCAGCGTCCTCAACATTTGAGTGATAATCCAAAATATCCGTCGTACGAGGCGCGAGCGCGGGTACAAACTGTTTAACAATTTCAAGCAAGTCTGGACGTAAAACTGTCTGCACGTAAATATCTGCGTTTTTGCAAAGGGCATCTAATTCATCGCAAGGCACAGTGTCGCCAGCAAGCACGACCGATTTGCCCTCAGCCTCAATTCGAAAACCGATCGTCGGCGTGACTGGTCGGTGATCGGTTCGTCCCACGATTACTCGCGCTTCGCCGATTTTAAATTCATCGCCAGGTTTCACTTCATGAACAACCACTTGCAAACCTGGGCCACTGCGCAAGTCAGCATGGTGGTCGTTGCGGTATTTTTGGTCTGGAGTTAGCATCGCCATCATTCCATCTACTACTTTTTGCGTGCCGAGCGGACCATAAACAATTGTCGGTGTCGCGTCTGGTGTCAGAATCCATCTAGTCGTTACCAAATCGTTTAAATCAGTGATGTGATCGCTGTGTAAGTGCGTTATCAGAATCGCCGAAATAAATGGCGCAGGTACGCCTGCGGCAACCAGTCGCATCGCTACACCACGACCGCAATCGATCAAAATATTCTGGCCAGCACATTGCACCAGTGTCGACGGCCCCGCACGATTCGCATCAGGTATCGGACTACCAGTACCCGTGAGCGTAACTTTCATAAATAAATACTAGTTCGCGAGTTTTTCGGTGAAGAAGTCGAGGATGATTTCGGCGCGTTGTACGCGATGCAATGGAGAACCCGAGCGCGATAGTTCGTGTGTCTCGCCAGGGAATCGATAAAAAGTCACGTCTTTTTTAAGTAATCGCAATGCCATAAATAATTCTTCAGCCTGATTGATCGGGCAACGTAAATCATTTTCGCTGTGAATAATCAACATCGGTACGTTGATATTGCGAACATGTCGAATCGGCGACATCCGCACGTACTCGGCTTCGTCTTCTAAATGGTTTGGCCCGTGCTCGACACGAAACACGGTACCAATATCACTTGTCCATTCTTCAGACAACATGTTATTCACCGCGCGCTCACTGCATATCGCTTTGAATCTTTCACTATGACAACCTGCCAACATCGTGGCCATGTAGCCGCCGTAACTTCCGCCGAGCATGCCTACGCATTTGCTATCGATAAACGGATACTTTGCCAGCGCACCATCGAGCACTGCGAGAACATCTTTGACATCGGCGTCGCCCCAACCAGTGCCCGGCGCAACCGGGTGTTTGCGACCAAGAATTGCCTGACCCCAAGCCTGCTCACGACCACTTGAACCTCGCGGGTTACTCATTACAACTACGAAACCTGCAGCGGCTTGCATTTGTGCTTCATCAAAATATGTTTCGCCATATTGCGTGTGGGGCCCACCGTGGACATTCAACAACATCGGGTATTTTTTCGTTGAGTCAAAGTCGCGCGGCTTCATCATCCACACATCAATTTCGTTCGGTCCACCCGAATAAGTCGAACCGCACGGCACGGTGAAGTGCTCCCAAGTTTGTGGCGCAGACTCGGCGATCAGAGTTGAGCTCAGTTCGCTCAAGCGTTTTTCGCCAGACTTTGTCAGCACGAATAATTCAGTGAGTTGGTTCACTTCGCTGGCAACAAAAGCAATGGTGTTGCTTGCGCTCGCACCAGTCGCGTTAAAAAATTTCACTATTCGTCGTCCCGAGGTCAACCACTTTGGCGCTGTTTTGCCAGATGCATCAACTTGCACAACATGTGCAGTGCCGCGATCTTCGGCATAAGCGATCAGAGTTTTATCATTTAGCCAAACTGGTGCGATAGCGCCAGATGTCGGAGAGAAAGTGCGGTCAAGCGCGCGCGAGACCCACTCGCGCTTTTTAGTTTTAATCTCAAGGACGCCGACGTGGTCATTCTGCGGCGAGGTTAATGGGTCATCCGAGCCAACGAACGCCACTCGCGCGCCGTCTGGCGAAACACTCGGCGCGTAGTAGACACCGCGTCGGTCAGTCAGCGTCGTGATAGTGCCATCAAGTTTTATGAGATGCAAATCATTCGCAAGATCGTCATCCCATGTTTCGTGCAGAGCACCACTTGTAACGACACCTGATGAATCTGCAAGCCACGATGGCCCCGAGTGCTCGTGTTGGCCTGGCGTGATATTGCGGGGCGCCGCAGTGCCATCGCTCGGAACTATATATATGTGTTGTGGTCGGTCAAATATAAAATCTTCACCGTTTAATCGAGTGAAAAATGTTTCAATCTTGCGTGGTGACATCGAAGATTCATCGTCTTTCGTATAACGCTCGTCTTGGGTGCGCGATGTAAAGACGATCAGTTTCGCGTTCGGCGACCAGCGCACGCTGCCTACTCCGTCGGGCATCGTAGCGATAGTGCGAATTTCGCCGCTTGAACCGATCGGCATGACGTGCAGAGTTGTTTCACCTTTTTTCTCGCTGCGACCTGATGTAAAGGCGAGCCATGTGCCATCTGGCGACCAGCTTGGATTGCCGTCGCGCTTCTCACCAGCAGTTAACGGCCGCGGTGATTGTTTTGCGTCGGTACTTGCCAACCAAACTTGCGAGCGATATTTATTCGCCTTGAAGTCAACGCGAGTCACAACGTATGCAACTTGACTTCCATCTGGCGAAACTGCTGGCGCGCCGGCACCAATCTGGTTTGAAATTATCTTTTCAGCAATCTCGCGGTGTTTCGATGTCGTTGTCTCGTTGTTCGCCATCCACTTGACTGTAATCACGCCAACTCCTAATCAGCAATTTGGAAAAAATTCGTCGGTTAATCCGTCTTCTTTCTGGTTGAAATTCGACAATCGATTATTGGGAGAAATGCAGGCGGCACAAAGCGCACGATTTTCGATAAGAATGAGATCAGTTTCAATAGTTTCCCAACGACTCTGCCTTTACGAGCGATAAACGCAGGATCCGATAATCCTCGCTTTAAGTATTCGTTCGTGGCATCGCGAGAAAAAGCCACCTCCCATCCAATTGATTTGAGTGATTTATTCAATCCATGTTGAGTTGGCCAACTTAGGTCATTCCAGAACTCTTCGTTATTAGGAATAGTTGAACGACTAATTCTGCGCTTAAAAATAAATTTCGTAATCTTCTTTGAAAAAATTATAGGAATATTAAAGTGTGGCTCATAAGGGACTGTGTAATTTGGACAGATCAATCTAAATATTCCATCATCTGTTTTAGCCCTGATCCCATTGGCAATTAAGGTCAGATAATCAGGCACATGTTCAATTACATTTATCGCGAAAATGTAATCAGCCAATTTGTCTAGTTTCGTTGATTCGTCAAGCAATGCTTCTCGGAACTCGACTGGTGGTGAGTTTGGTTTCCAATTCGCAACTATTTCTCTGCGCATTTCGTTCATTTGATCGAATCCACTCGACTGGGGTTCAAATGCAGTTACGGCAAAGCCTTTCGATGACAGAAAAAGAGCAAGTAATCCAATTCCACTACCGATTTCTACAATCTGACTTCCCGTGCTTAGCCTAGATAAATCTGGCGTAACTACTTTCGCAAAAAATTGCGCCTCTGAGATATAAGTCTTGAGTGGCTCTTGAATATTTTGAGGAAGTTTCCCATTTTCCAGTAATTCTGCAGAGTTATATGGCACTTAACTTTTCTCCCATTCGTGCAGTGAAAGTATTTCAAACATAAGTAATTGCGTAAAAGAACAAAACATATTTGTTTAGTTCTTGGTGCTGTCTAATCTCTGTTGCGCTGACGAGCGGGTTATTAAATGGGTGTAGGGCACTCGAAGTAAATTATGGTGTAAATCTGCACGTTCAACGCTAAAGATCGCACTGACGAATTTAAGGTATTGGTCTTTTGTCCGAACAAATTTGCCGCGATCGTTCTTGACAAGGAATTTAGCGATTAAGTTTTGTTTGTCTTCGTACGCGCCATCAAAAGTAATCAAGACTCCGTCACTGTTTAGGCGATCTTTTAAAGATGTCATGAGTTGAGTCAATTGCCGATCATTCAGATGGTGCATCACTCCAAGAATTATTATTCGGTCAAAAGTTTCAAGTCCATGTTCATTGAGTTGGTCAACCCCAGCACAGATAAAAGTACCCTTTGTCCCATATCTGTTTGAGGCTGTGGCAATGTACTTTGGGTTGTGGTCTAATCCGATGTACTTGACATTCGGTAAAAAATCAAGAATTGCTGCTGGGCCACAGCCAACATCCAGAACCGTACAACCAGGCGTCGGTTGAATATATTCGTTCACCAAAGTCCTACAAGTACTCCCACCGAGTAAAAAGCTCATCAATCTTGCATAGACACCTGAGATCTCGAGAATTTTATCTTTTAATAAAAACTGCATTTGTTATCTTGCCCTGGTTTAAGGATTAAAACTTTTTACTGATTCAATCACATGAGTTTGTTCGACTTCTGACATAGTGTTGAATAGCGGTAGTCGAATTAGACAATCACCTGCGTTTTCTGTTATCGGAAATTGGCCATCTTTGCCACCGATTGATCGGCCAACTGTCGAAAGATGAAGCGGTTGATAGTGAAACACCGCGTAGATACCCAAATTCTTTAGGTGTTCGATGAACTTATCGCGTTGAATGCCTCGCTGAAACCGCAAATGGTAAACATGCCCCGTATGTTCACAGCCATCTGGGACAGTCGGGGCGATAACACTATTGCTGCTGGCCCAACTTTCAAGTTCGTTGTGATATCGGCTCCAAATTTTTATTCGCTGCAGATAGATTTCATCAGCGCGCAGCAGTTGACCATATAAAATTGCCGCAAGCAAATCACTTATTACCCAACTCGAACCCACATCAACCCATGTGTACTTGTCAACCTGTCCGCGAAGAAACTTAGTTCGGTCAGTTCCTTTTTCGCGAAGAATTTCTGCTCGCTCGGATAATGACGGGTCGTTTATTATGAGGGCTCCGCCCTCGCCACAAGTGATGTTTTTGGTCTCATGAAAACTTTGGGTGGCAAGCGAACCAAAAGTTCCAAGATATTTGCCCTTATATTTGGCGAAAAGTCCATGTGCATTATCTTCAATCAACACCAAATTGTTGTCACGAGAAATCTTCACAAGCCGTTCCATCTCGCAAGCAATGCCTCCGTAGTGAACAACACAGATCGCTTTTGTCCGCGAAGTGATTGCAGCTTCAACTTGATCGATATCAATATTTAAAGTGTCCTGTCGAACATCAACAAATACTGGTTTCGCTCCGTAGAGCATGAATGCACTCGCAGTTGAGACAAAAGTAAACGCAGGAACAATGACTTCGTCGCCCGGTTGAAGTCGCAACAATAGCGCAGCCATTTCAAGCGCATGCGTGCATGATGTAGTCAACAGAGTTTTATCGTTGCCTAAAATTTCTGTAATTCGAGCCTCGGCTTGCTTGGTGAATGGTCCATTGCCTGAGATATGACCAGCAGAAATAGAATCGCTAAGAAGTTCGAGATCATGTTTGCCGATGTCGGCACGATTAAAAGGAATTTTCATTATTCTACGATCTGCTACCTGCTGTGCTCAGAGCCGGCACTTGAAGTTATTTCGGCGATCATGTACGTCGGCTTATTCATTACCCGAAAATGCATTCGACCGATATATTCGCCCAACACACCTAATAAAAATATTTGCACCCCGGAGAAAATAGTTATTGACGAAGCCAAGAGTGGGAACCCTGGAACTGAACCGCCACTAAGCAGAGGTCTACTCACGACGAAAATCAGAAGCACTAAACCAAAAGCGACGGTTGTAAATCCCAGCGCGCTCGCCATTCGTAGCGGCAAAGTGCTATAACCGGTAGCCATGTCAATCATGAATCTGACAAGTTTTCTAAATGTGTAATGCGACTTTCCTTCGGCTCTTTGGTCGTGAACAACCTCAGTTGTCGTAAATCGTGCAGTAGACCAAGTTAATAGAGCGTCGAGTGAGATGTTTGGTCCAAGCGAAGAATCAAAGCCGGTTCGAAGCTCGGTTCGAAATGCGCGAAATGAACTCATTGACACCGCGCTACTGAATCCGAGGGTCGAAGAGAAAAACCTTCGAGCGGTTTTTGAAACGAGTCTGCGGTACAGATTTTGTTTGATCTTTGTACTGATGCCATAGACAACATCAATTTCTGGAGACAGTGCGGAGAGTAATTTAGAAATCTCCTCAGGAGGGTTCTGCAAATCATCGTCAAGTGTCACAATTTTCGAAAACTGAGCGGCACGAACACCAGCAAGTAAAGCACCGTGTTGACCTGAGTTTCTGCCTAGCCGAAGACCCTTCACATTCGTATTGACTTTAGAAATCGCAAAGATCTCTTTCCAGGTGCCGTCTTCGCTTGCGTCATCAACGAGAATTATTTCAAAATCCTGTCGCTCAACCGAAGCAGAAACTCGGTCAACAAGCTTTCGTAAAGTTCGCTCAGATCGATAAACGGGAACGACTACAGAGAGACCTTGACCTAATTCCACCCTTTCATCGTACCGAAACCTACTCGGGGCTTAGTGGCGTATAACAGCAGATTCCATTTGCTAAATCTCGACCACCTAAACTATGCCACGATGATCAGCGACTACACGCAGGCTTCTAGTGAACTTGCTTTAGTTAATTCGTCTGTTGATACTCGGCGATTTAATCTTTCGGTTTCGCGGATGAATGTTCCGCATGGTCATTTGGCTAGCGATGAAGAAGTTATTGAGAAATGTCGTCGGTGTGAATCGCAATTATTGATTCTGCGGTATCCAACAAATCGCGTACGGTTGGCAAATCGGCTCGCTCTCGGCTCTGAACAAGTGATATTTCAAGCTGACACACTGGTCTACTTCTCAAAAGATTTAGGATCAAAATCAGTAGATAGTACAAATCCTCAAATATCTAATGAATGGAATTTTCGTAAAGCAGATATTTCAGACAACAACGAGATTCAGAAACTCTCTGAGATTATTTTTGAGGATTATCCAAATCACTACCGAGCCAATAGTCATCTTCGATCCGAAGATATTCGTGAGGGATATGTTGAATGGGCGCAGGCTGGTTTACTTGATCCAAAAAAACTTACAGTGGTTGTCGAAGATCGGTCGGCAAAGAAAGTCGGCTTTGCATTAGTTGCATTTGACGGTGATTTGGCTGAAATTGAATTGAATGGAATCCACCCAGACGCTCAAGGTAAAGGCGCTTATTCATCTCTCTTAGATTGGTTGGCGAATCATATCGCTGAGAGAGGAGTTACGAAACTTTGTATCTCAACTCAAATACAAAATGATCGAGTTATCCGCGCGTGGATCCGTGCAGGATTCAATTTAGAGTTCTCGTTGAACACAGTTCATTTGATGCGCCGCAACTAGCACTCCTCATTACTCGCGCGATTGATTATTTAAGGCAAAATTCGTCTGCTCTGTGCAGTATCAACTTGGCAACTACAAATTCACGAATACAAAATCAAGTGCCGAGGGGAAATTATTTGGAGGCTTCGGTGAGTGCTTCGAGCAGCGTGTTCCAACCGAGTGTGGCGCACTTGATTCGCACCGGAAACTTAACAACACCTTGCAACGCTTCAATGTCGCCGAGATTTATTGATTCGTCAACTGGTTCGTCGTTGTCGGCGAGCGTCATCATGTGTTTGAATCGTCGCACGAACGCCCCTACTTCGACAACAGTCTTACCTTTAATTGCAACAGTCATCATTGAAGTTGAGCTCTGACTAATTGAACAACCTTGTCCAGAAAATTTCACATCCCGAACGACGCCGTCAGCCACGTCTAAATAAATGCGAATGTCGTCACCACAAAGCGGATTGTGACCTTCACTGCTAATCGCAGGCGGTTGCAACTCGCCACGATTGCGCGGTGTGCGATAGTGATCAAGAATAATCTCGCGATATAGATCTTCAATACCCGGCATGTTTCCTCGTTCGTACCCGTCTATCTAAAAGATATCTGATGCCGAGTCAAGCGCGTCGGCAAGTGCATCAGCATCAGCGGTTGTGTTGTAGAGATAAAAACTCGCGCGTGCTGTTGCATTTGCACCGATGATCTTCATCAGCGGTTTAGCGCAGTGATGACCAGCGCGAACACAAACATTTGACTGATCAAGCACCTGACTCAAATCATGTGGATGAATACCACGGAAAGCAAAACTAAATGTCGCGCCACGCAGTTCTGGGTTGCGAGGGCCATGAATTGTGATGTCGTCACCAAATCGAGTTGTTAAAAGATCTAGGACATAACTAGACATCGCAATCTCGTGCTGGCGAATGTCTGCCATGCCGACGCCGCTCAAAAATTCGACAGCCGCACCCAGTCCGACAACTTCAGCGATTGGTGGTGTACCGGCCTCGAATTTGGCAGGTAATTCCGCGCAAGTGAAGCCATCAAGCCGAACATCAGAAATCATGTTGCCGCCACCCAAAAATGGTGGCATGGCTTCAAGCAGTTCTTTGCGACCCCACAACACACCAAGACCTGACGGCCCGCACATTTTGTGACTTGAGAAAGTCACAAAGTCGGCGCCCAATGCGCGCACATCGGTATGCGTATGTGGCACTGATTGGCACGCATCAACAATCGCGATTGCACCAGCCGCGTGTGCCGCAGCGCAAAGTTTTTCAACCGGATTAATCGTGCCGAGCACATTTGACATTGAGGTAAATGAAAAGACTTTGACACCAGATAGCAAAGTTTCAAGCGAAGTCAGATCAAGTTGGTAGTCACTCGTCAGCGGTACCCATCGCAATTCGATGCCTCGCTCTTGCTGCAACATTTGCCACGGCACGATGTTTGCGTGGTGCTCCATATGGGTGAGCAACACAACATCACCAGTTTTAAGATTTGCTCGGCCCCACGAATTGACGAGCAGATTCAGTGCTTCAGTGGCATTTTTTGTGAACACGATTTCTTGTGAACTGTTTGCATTAATAAATTTCGCCACTGAATTACGTGCACTCTCAAAAAGCTCTGTTGCATTCGCGGCCAAGGTATACGCACTTCTATTTATTGGTGCATAAGATTCGCGCATGAACTTTGCCATCGTGTCGATCACAATGTTGGGTTTTTGCGAAGTATTCGCGCTATCTAAGTAAACAAGTGGTTTGCCTTCGATCTGTTGAGCCAACACCGGAAAGTCTCGGCGAATTACAGCCGCATCAAATGCAGTGTTTGCGCCAGCCATTTTCACGATGCAGTTCGGTATGCGTCGTAGCCGTTGCGCTCTAGTTCACTAGCTAACTCCATGCCGCCAGATTTGACAATGCGTCCGTCAATCAAAATATGTACAAAGTCTGGTTTCACTTCGTCGAGCAGGCGTTGATAGTGGGTGATCAACACAATGCCAAGACTCGGACGATCTTGTCGCACTTCGCGAATGCCCTGAGCGACGATCCTCAACGCATCAATATCTAAACCTGAATCCGTTTCATCAAGAATTGCGAGTTCTGGTTCAAGAATTGCCATTTGCATAATCTCGTTACGCTTTTTCTCGCCACCCGAGAAACCTTCATTCAAGTAACGGTCCACGAATGATGAATCCATGCCGAGTCGTTTCATCCAACTGATTATTGCGAGACGTAATTCAAGAACAGAAAGATCAATTCCTTTGCGAGCCGACAACGACTGCCGCAAAAACTGAATCACCGAGACGCCAGCGATTTCTTGTGGATACTGAAACGCTAAAAAGATTCCAGCTTTGGCGCGAACATCGGTCGGCCACAACGAAATATCTTCACCTTTGTAGAACAGTCGACCGTGTGTTACTTCGTATTCTGGTGCTCCGAGCAATGTCGTCGCCAGAGTTGATTTTCCAGAACCGTTCGGACCCATGATCGCGTGAACTTCACCAGTGTTTACTGTTAGCGATATACCTCGCAAAATTTGTGTCTCGGCCTCAGTTGGCTTGGCATGAAGATCTTCAATGCGAAAGAGTTCGCTCACCCCGATAAGTCTAATTGAGCACCTAGATATTTACACTATGTGCGTAGTAGTAATTCGTTTGTCACCAACCGCGTGCAACCCATTGCAAAAGTTGTGGTCGTTCAGCGCCGATCGTCGTGTCGAGCCCATGCCCAGGTAGGACAATTGTCTCAGCAGGAAAAGTAAAAAGTTTGTTGTCAATCGACGAGATGATCGTCGCGAAATCTCCTCCTTCAAGTTTTGTATTACCAGGTCCGCCCGGAAACAAAGTATCGCCAGTAAATAGCAACGGAGTATCAACAACTTGAAACGAAATCGATCCCTCGGTGTGACCAGGGTTATGAATTGCGAGCAACCTCAAATCGCCAACTTCAATTATCTCTGCATCATCAATAAATACGTCGTAACCGACATCTTTGAGCCGTGGCGCATCAGCGGCAGTCACTGCAACTTCGTACCCTGCTTCGCGCATCGCTGGCACGGCCTGAATATGGTCCCAGTGTCCGTGTGTTTCAAGCACACGCTTGACGCCAAGTCGTCGGCATAGCGCCAAAAGTTGTTCGTGCTCATTAGCAGCGTCAATCAAAACAGCGTCACCCGTTCTGCGACATCGCACAACAAAAACATTATTATCAAACGGCCCGACCACAACTTTGTGCACTTCAACACTGGCATCTCTCCAGTGCAGGGTCGGGTCTACGAACCCAGTGCTTTCAGGCTTATTTGTCATATCTGATAAGTATCTCAGCGAATCGCCAGAATTCTCCGATTAGCGAAAATGGTCGTTGCGCTGGCAAGATATACCCCATGAACTTTGCCTTTACAGAAGAACAAGAAGAGCTCCGCAAAACAGTCCGCGCATTTTTGGATGCGAAGTCTCCCGAGACTGCAGTGCGCGAGCAGATGGAAACCGTGAATGGTTTTGATCCAGCAGTTTGGGCACAAATGGGTTCGCAAATGGGACTGATGGGAATTCATATTCCCGAAGAATTCGGTGGCATGGGATTTTCTTACATTGAGTTGGGTGTCGTTCTTGAAGAGATGGGTCGCTCGCTTCTCTGTGCTCCATTTTTCTCGACAGTTGTTTTGGCTGCAAACACTTTGATGCAGTCAGGCGACGAGGCAGCGAAGAAAAAATATCTTCCAGGCATTGCTAGCGGTGAGACCACTGCAACTCTTGCTTCAGTTGAGCCATCAGGCAAATGGGATGAATCGGGCATCACGATGACAGCAAAAGGATCGGGATCAAGTTTCACTTTGACTGGTACAAAAATGTTTGTGCTTGATGGTCATACCGCTTCGATGATCATCGTTTCGGCTCGCACTAGCAAAGGTGTTTCACTTTTTGCTGTTGACGGCAACGTAAAAGGCTTGACTCGCACAGCACTTTCAACTATGGATCAAACTCGCAAGCAAGCCAAACTTGAGTTCGCCGATGTGGCAGCAACCTTGATCGGCACAGAAGGCAAAGGCTGGGATGTTCTTTCTCGCGTTAACGATCTTGTCGTGGTTGCACTTGCCGCCGAACAAGTCGGTGGTGCTCAAAAAGTTCTCGACATGGCAGTTGAATACGCAAAAGTTCGTGTTCAATTCGGCCGTCCAATCGGATCTTTTCAGGCGATCAAGCACAAGTGCGCCGACATGTTGCTCGAAGTTGAGTCTGCAAAATCTGCTGCTTACTACGGCATGTGGTGTGCAAGTGAAATGAACGAAGAGTTGCCATCGGTTGCTTCGTTGTCAAAGGCATATTGTTCAGAGGCCTACTTTCACGCTGCGGCTGAGAATATTCAAATTCACGGTGGAATTGGTTTCACTTGGGAGCACCCAGCGCACCTTTATTTCAAGCGTGCGAAGTCGAGTGAGTTGCT